>DASXND010000304.1:0-6876 GCA_036495265.1 Dyella sp. | reverse complement strand
TGCGCTTCATGCTGTTCGACCCGAGTCCAAATCCGCCGCAAGGCGCGTCCTCTTAGGGGCAACCTGGTGTTTGCTCACTCGAAGGACCGAAAAGAGCAAGAGCATGGCACCGAGGCACGCAAGGTATCGTCAATGCCGCGGGGCCGGCCGCGCCTGAATTCACAGATACACTTTACCTTACATATATTATGTATATGATTGTATTTTATGTAATTTTTAGATATTAATAAGCATGGCGTCGCAAATTGCGTGATAGCGGACCCTGGTATCCCGTGATGAGACTTCTTCGGTTTCCATGCGAATGGTTTGGGCATAGCGTTGCGACAGTTCCTTTATCGAGAGGTTGGTCATGACCAGGCCTAGCCATATGCACGCCGCCCTGCTGGAAACCCATGGAGGGGCGTTCCGCCATGCCACGATCGCCCGCCCGGTGGCCGGCCCGGGCCAGGTGCTGGTGCGCATCAAGGCGAGTGGCGTCAATCCGCTGGATCTCAAGATTCGCAGCGGCGCGGCCGATCACGCCCGACATCCGCTGCCGGCGATCCTGGGGATCGATCTGGCGGGCGTAGTCGACTCCATCGGCCCGGGTGTGACGACGTTTCGTACCGGCGACGAGGTCTACGGCATGACGGGCGGCGTCGGCGGCGTGCAGGGATCGCTGGCTGAATATGCCGCCGTCGATGCCGACCTGCTGGCGCTCAAGCCTGCCAACTTCACCATGCGTGAAGCGGCCTCCATGCCGCTGGCCTTCGTTACGGCGTGGGAGGGTCTGGTCGACCGTGCGAACGTGCAAGCGGGACAGACGGTGCTGGTGCAAGGCGGCGCCGGCGGCGTGGGGAGTGTGGTGATCCAGCTCGCACGCGCCTTCGATGCCACCGTGTTCGCCACGGCGTCCGCTGCCCATGTCGATGTCATTGCCCGCCTGGGAGCCATGCCGATTGATCATGCGCAGTGCACCGTCGACGAATACGTCGCGACCCATACGCAGGGCCGTGGTTTCGACATCATCTATGACACCGCGGGTGGCGCGAGCCTGGATGCATCCTTCAAGGCGGTGAGGCGATTTGGCCACGTGGTCAGCGCACTGGGCTGGGGCACGCATGCGCTCGCACCGCTGTCGTTTCGCGCCGCCACCTATTCCGGCGTGTTCACCTTGCTTCCGTTGTTGACGGGCGAAGGCAAGGCGCATCACGGCGAGATCCTGCGCGGGGCCACGCGGCTTGCCGAAACGGGCAAGCTGGTGCCGCGGATCGACCCGCGCCGCTTCGATCTGACCTCCGTCGGCGACGCCCACGAGCTGCTGGAGTCACGCCAGGCGCAGGGAAAAATCGTGGTCGACGTGACGGGTGAGTAGCGACGTCGCCAACGACACGTCAACGGGAGGGGGCTGCCTCGTGCCGTGACACTTCGCGCGCAGGCGCCCCTTCAGCTCGCCTTGGTCAGGCTCTGTAGCGTAGTCGGCAGCAACTCCGCCACGGTTGGATGGATATGTACGGCGTGCGTCACCGTGCGATACGGCGCCTTGGCATACATGATGTCCAGCAGGCAGTGAATCGCCTCATCGCCATTCACGCCAAGGATGGCGGCGCCGAGCAATTGCTCATTGCTCCCATCCACGATCACCTTCATGAAGCCGAGCGTTTCGCCGCGCTCTACGGCGCGCCCTACGCGCGCCATCGGGCGCACGCCGACGCGCACGTCATGACCGCTGCGCAAGGCTTCCTGCTCGGTCAGACCGATGCGTGCCAAGGGCGGATCTATAAATAAGGCATAGGCCGGTATCCGGTCGGAAATACGGCGCGGCTCGTTGTCCAGCACATTGGCGGCGACGATCTCGTAATCGTTGTACGAGGTATGCGTGAACGCACCCTTGCCGTTGCAGTCGCCCATGGCCCATATGCCTTCGATATTGGTGCGGCACTGGTCGTCCACCATGATGTAGCCATGGGCGTCCGTGGCCACACCGGCCTTGTCCAGGCCCAGCGTATCGGTGTTGGGTCGCCGACCGACGGCGAGCAGGATATGCGTGCCGCGCACTTCCATGCGCGGATCCGCACATCGGGCCACCACGCTTACGTCACCCGCTTCGCCATGCAGCTCAATGCACTCCGCGCCCAGGTGCAGGGCCATGCCCTCGCCCTGCAGGATGTCTGCGATGGCAGCCGATACCTCAGGATCCTCGCGCGGCAGAAGGCGTTCGCTGCGCTCGACGATGCTTACCTCGGCACCAAAACGGCGAAACATCTGCCCGAATTCCAGCCCTATATAGCTGCCGCCCACGATGACCAGATGCCGAGGAAGCTCGCGCAGATCCATCATCCCCACATTGGTCAGGTAGGGCACGCTATCGACGCCGGGAAAATCCGGCATGACCGCGCGACCGCCGACATTGAGGAAGATCTGGTCGGCTTCGATCAGCTCGTCACCGACACGCAGGCTGTGCGGCGATTCGAAGGCTGCGTGCCCACGCAACAAGCTGACATTGGGCATGCCGGCGAGCCATGTCTCGACATTGCTGCGCGAACCGTCGGAGATGCCGCGTGTACGTTGCCAGACACGCTCCATCTCCACACTCACGCTGCCACCGTTGTCGATGCCATAGCTGGTTGCGCGACGCCCCATGTGAGCAACGTACGCGCTCGCCACCATCGACTTGGTGGGAATGCAGCCCGTGTTGACACAGGTGCCACCCACCAGCTTGCGCTCCACCACGGCCACTTTGCGACCCGACTTCCCCAGGCGCTCCGCCAACGACGGGCCCGCTTGCCCCGTTCCCACGACAACCGCATCGAATCGCTGACCCATCGCACTCGCTCCCGGGAGGAATCAGGGAAGCGTGGCACCAAGGGACGAAAGGAACCGTCAATGCGCGCACCCCTCACCACCTGCGGCGGCGGTGGCGGTGGCCCTTCCCTGAGGGCGACGCCGTCAGGACTCGATATTGCCAAATAGCTTGTGCACGATGATCCATCGGCCATCCTGCTGCAGCAGCGACAGCACGTTGAAATACCGCTGTCCAAGCATCTCAAGGCGTGCCGTTACGCTGGCCACGCCATCGAGCACTTCGATCGTGATGGCCTTCATGGCCTGCCGCTCGCCCAGCGCATGCGGGCTCTGCCGAGAGGCGACAGCGAGGATGTATTCCTCGGCTGTGCGCACACGCAGCTGGCCTTGTACGTTGTCCGTCACGTTGGCCTGCGGATGGAAAACCGCGCGAAGCCCATCAGCGTTTCCTGTATAGATACTGTCAAAGTAGGTATGCATGACCCCAAGGACTGCATCATGGCTGCTCATGCGTGCTGGACCCTCTTGTTGGTGGTTCCTTGCACAGACATGTTGATACGGGCTTCGATCAGCGAACGAAGCTCCGCCGCACCAACAAATCCTGTGACCAGGTTGTGCAGTCTGCTCCCTTCTTGCAGCAGAAGTGTGGGGAAGCTGGAAATCCCCCAGGCACGGGCTTGCAGGAAGTCCTCACGCGTAGCAGCGACGGTTTCATGCGCCCGCCACACGGCAAGAAACGCCTCCGCGGTGGTGGGAAAGCCGATGCGCGTCATCGTCTCTGCCACCAGTCCGGCCAACACCGTGCCATCAGTGACATCCAGGCCTTCGGCATAGAAGCCGTGCTGGATCGCCCGGAACACGCTCAACGGGTCGATCGATGGGGCCATCAAGCGGGCTGCCACCACCGCTCGGCAAGCCGGCTCAGTGTCGTAGACGAAGCCCGTGCGGGCCTTGAAGGTATCGCGGTCAAACGGCAATCCGCTCACTGCTTCGACCCGCGACCAGTGACCCAGTCGAAACTCGCGCTGGGCCAGCGTCAGTGGCTCCGTCGCACCTGCGCCGACACCACCGACAACCATATCCAGCGACATGTCAGGAAATGCGCCCTGCACCTCGGACAGTTGCTTGGCGAAGCCATAACACCAGGAACACATCGGGTCGCCGACAAAGATCAGTTTCATGTGATTAATCCAGCAAGTGTCTATCGAAGTCATCTGCCATGCCGGTGCCAGGATTGGAACCCGCCCATGGACCAGGCAGCCACTCTATTTGGGCGTTGATCGCAGATAAATATGGTTCAATGCAATTCATTTGATGCACGGTGTAACAGATCATGCCCCGGCGCTTCGATGACATGGCACTCGGCAGCATCGAGCTTTTTTGCCTGGCCGCCGAGCTTGGCGGCTTCACGGCTGCCGCGGCCGCGGCAGGCGTGACACCGGCGGCGGTCAGTCGATCGGTCGCCAGGCTCGAAGAACGCATGGGCGTACGCCTCTTCGTACGGACGACCCGACACATGCGCCTGACCGATGCGGGTCGCGTGTACTACGAACAGTGTCGTCAGGCGCTCGATCAGCTGTTGGAAGCAGAAAGAGTGGCCGCCGGTGAGCAACTGCATCCGGTCGGCACACTTCGCATCAGCGCGCCGACCACGTATGCGCACTACCGACTGCTTCCCTTGCTTCCGGAATTTCGCGAGCGTCATCCCGACGTACGTGTCGAGATCCATGTCGGCAACCGGAACGTGGATTTTTCCGAAGAAGGGTTCGATCTGGCCATCCGCGTCCGCTCACCGGGAGATTCCGGCCTTATCGTGCGCCATCTGGAAGATGCGGCACTCGTCGTGGTCGGTTCCCCCGGATATCTTTCTGGCCGCGGCACACCGATGAGCCTGGATGATTTGCGCCAACACGACTGCATCCAGTTCGACCTGCCCAGTAGCGGCCGCCGGATCGCCTGGTTGTTCAGGGACAAGGGCAACGACATCGAACTTGGCACCGATGGTGGCTACTCCATTTCCGAAGATGTGCTGGGCGGGGTGACGCTTGCCCGCCATGGTGCCGGGCTGTTTCAAACCTACCGCTTCATCGTGGAAGACGATCTGCGCGAAGGGCGACTCATCGAAGTCCTGCAGGAGGCCTCTGGGCGCTCGCGGCCGTTCAACCTGCTCTATCCATCAAGCCGACACGTGCCGTTTCGCGTGCGCAGTTTCATCGACTTCCTGATCCACAAGATGACCTGAGTCATCGCACCAACCGGCTTGTTACATTGCGTATCAACAGAAGTGCCATAAACCCCATTTATGCGCTGGCCTGAACGCACATAGGATGGTCAGTTGCCATCACTGACTTGTCATTGCCGGAGGCTTCATGATTCATCTCTATACCTGGAAGACGCCCAACGGGCGCAAGCCGGCGATCGCGTTGGAGGAGCTTCACCTCGATTACGCCGTGCATGCCGTGGATATCAACCAGGACCAGCAATTCCTGCCGGACTTCGTTGCGATCTCACCCAATAGCAAGATCCCTGCCCTGGTCGATGATACGCATGGCGTGAGGATCTTCGAGAGCGGCGTCATCCTCGAGTACCTGGCTGACCGCACCGGAAAGCTACTTCCCACCAGCGGCCCAGCACGCTACGAGACCTTGCAGTGGCTCTATTGGCAGGTCGGAGGGATCGGCCCCATGTTTGGCCAGCTGGGCTTTTTCGCGAACCGTGCGAAAGAGAAGCTTCCGCTGGCTATCGATCGTTACCTCACTGAATCCAATCGCTTGCTCGACGTGCTTGAGCAGCGTCTCGCCGCTTCGCAGTACGTGGGAAGCGACGATTACAGCATCGCGGATATCGCCACCTACCCTTGGGTGGCGGCCGTGATGGCCAATAATCCACAGCTGCTTGGTGACGCGCTTGTCACGCGACCCTCGGTAAACCGCTGGATGGTGAGCCTTGCGGCACGGCCTGCTGTGATCAAGGGTATGGCTGTCCTCAGCGACTCTGCGTCAGAAAGCCGCACGGCCTGATACCCAGGTCCATCTGCGCAGGAAAGAAGTTTCGCCCCCATCCCTCTCGTAAGAACCCATGACCGGGGACCACTCTCATGAGACGAATCGCCTTCCTTATGGCTTGCGCCTTCGCCAGCGCAAGCGCCCTCGCCGCTACCGCGCCCAGTCGCGACAACGACCACCTACAAGCGGGTGACGTCATGACCAAGTATCGAACGGCGCAAGTGCAGGGGTTGCATATCTTCTATCGCGAGGCGGGCGACAGTCACGCACCCACCGTTCTCCTGCTGCATGGGTTTCCTTCCTCGTCACGCATGTACGACAAACTGATACCCGTGCTGGCGCAGCGATATCACGTGATCGCTCCCGACTATCCGGGCTTTGGCCACTCGGACGCGCCGCCGCCTGAAACATTTGCCTATACGTTTGATCATCTGGCGTCCGTCGTCGATGCATTGACCCAGCAGCTCGGTATCCAGCACTACGCGTTATTCGTGCAGGACTACGGTGGCCCTGTCGGGTTTCGCCTGGCTGCCATGCACCCCGATCGGGTCGCCGCTATCGTGGTACAGAACACGGTGTCACACGAAGAGGGCCTGGGCCCCCTGTGGACGACACGGCGCCAGTACTGGGCCAACAGGGAAGCCTATGCCGACAAGCTGCGCGCCAACCTGACTTCTCTGGAAGCGGCAAAACAGCGTCATGTTGGCACGGATCCCCATCCGGAACTGTACGATCCGGACGCCTGGACCGACGAGTTCGCCTTCCTCAGCCGACCGGGCGAAGGCCGCATCCAGGAAGACCTCTTCTACGACTACCGCACCAATGTAGCGTCCTACCCTGCGTGGCAGTCGTATCTGAAGGAACACCATCCACCCCTGCTCGTCTTGTGGGGCAAATACGACCCCTCCTTCACCGTCGCCGGCGCATGGGCGTACAAGAAGGATGTGCCTGACGCCGAAGTGCATATCCTCGACGCGGGTCATTTTGCGATGGACACGAAGAGCCAGGAAGTGGCCGACTTCACCTCGCAATTCCTGGATCGCCAGCGCGATCGCATGGCGCGCACGGCAGGCGGCGCCCCGTGAGT
>DASXND010000303.1:0-3569 GCA_036495265.1 Dyella sp. | reverse complement strand
GACGTCGTCTGCACGGTATTACATGCGGAACACGCCGTAACGCTGAGGTTCGATGGGCGCGTTGAGCGAAGCGGAGATCGCAAGGCCGAGCACGCGGCGGGTATCGGCGGGATCGATGATGCCGTCGTCCCACAGGCGCGCGCTGGCATAGTAGGGATGGCCCTGGCGTTCGTACTGATCGCGGATAGGGGCCTTGAAGGCCTCTTCGTCCTCGGCGCTCCAGGTCTTGCCGGCGGCCTCGATACCGTCGCGGCGCACCGTGGCCAGCACGGACGCAGCCTGCTCGCCACCCATCACGCTGATGCGCGCGTTCGGCCACATCCACAGGAAACGGGCGCCGTAGGCGCGGCCACACATGGCGTAGTTGCCAGCACCAAAACTGCCGCCGATCACCACGGTGAACTTCGGCACGTGCGAGCAGGCTACGGCCGTGACCATTTTCGCGCCGTCCTTGGCAATGCCGGCGTTCTCGTACTTCTTGCCGACCATGAAGCCGGTGATGTTCTGCAGGAATACCAGCGGCACATTGCGCTGGTTGCAGAGTTCGATGAAGTGCGCGCCCTTGAGTGCCGACTCCGAAAACAGGATGCCGTTGTTTGCGATGATGCCCACGGGGTAGCCATGGATGTGCGCAAAGCCGCAAACCAGGGTCTTGCCGTAACGTGCCTTGAATTCATGAAGCTCGGAACCGTCGACGATGCGCGCGATCACCTCGCGGATATCGAATGGGCGGCGTGTGTCCTGGGGAATCACGCCATAGAGTTCTTCGGCGGCATATAGCGGCTCAGCCGGCGCGCGCAGCGCCAGCGGCATGTCCTTCTTGCGGTTCAGGCTGGCGACGATATCGCGGGCGATCGACAGCGCATGTGCGTCGTTCTCCGCGTAGTGGTCGGCCACGCCGGAGACGGACGTATGGACGTCTGCGCCGCCGAGCGCCTCGGCATCCACCACTTCGCCCGTAGCCGCCTTCACCAGCGGCGGGCCGCCGAGGAAGATGGTGCCCTGGCCGCGCACGATGATCGTTTCGTCGCTCATGGCCGGCACGTAGGCGCCCCCGGCCGTGCACGAACCCATCACCACGGCGATCTGCGGGATGCCCAGGCCGGACATGCGTGCCTGGTTAAAGAAGATGCGGCCGAAATGTTCCTTGTCGGGAAACACCTCGTCCTGCAGCGGCAAGAAGGCGCCGCCCGAATCCACCAGGTAGATGCAGGGCAGGCGGTTCTCCAGCGCGACTTCTTGCGCGCGTAGGTGTTTCTTTACGGTGATCGGGAAGTAGGTGCCGCCTTTCACCGTGGCGTCATTGGCGACCACCACTACTTCGAGGCCATTGACCCGGCCGACGCCGGTGATGATGCCTGCGGCAGGCGCTGCATCGTCGTACATGCCATGGGCGGCCAGGGGCGACAGTTCCAGGAACGGCGAACCTGGGTCGAGCAGGGCGCGGATACGCTCGCGTGGCAGCAGCTTGCCGCGGGCCGTGTGCTTGTCGCGGGCCTTCTCGCCACCCCCCTCTGCGCTACGCGTCAGTTCGCGCTGCAGGTCATCCACCAGGGCTCGCAATTGCGTGCTGCTGGCCTGGAATTCGGATGACCGCGGGTCGATCTGCGTGGCGATGACGCTCATGAGCTGGGACTACCGTTCGGGTTGAACCCCGATGATAACGGTCCAGGCCCGGCAGCTGTACCGCCTACGGATGCGGGGTACGGGCAAAAAAAAACCGGCCGCACAAGGCGGCCGGTTTTCGGAAGAACATGTGAAGCTTAGTGACCAGCAGTCGAAGCAGCAGCCGGAGCAGCAGCGGTCGAAGCCGGAGCAGCAGCCGGAGCCGCAGCGGTCGAAGCCGGAGCAGCAGCCGGAGCAGCCTGCTCGGTCGGCGCAGCAGCAGCCTTCTGAGCCTGGTCAGCAGCCTGCTGAGCCTGGTCAGCCGACTTCTGAGCGTCCTGCGCGGAATCCTGCGCGCCGTTGCTGCAAGCCGCCAGCAGCGCGACGAGCGCGGAGGCGAGTAGGGTACGCGTGAACTTCATGGTGAATCTCCTTTGCCGTGGAATGCCGTTTGGCGGGCGTATTAATAACGCTTTCGTGGAAAATGCGCCACAACTTTAGGTAATGCACCTAAAAATACGGTTAACCGCCTTTCAGCGGCGGCCGTTTGTACGGCCGCCGAGGGACACTCTGATCAGTCGAGGCACTCGATGGCGATGGCGGTGGCTTCGCCGCCGCCAATGCACAGCGAGGCCACGCCACGCTTGAGGCCGCGTGTCTTCAGTGCGTTGAGCAAGGTGACCACCAGGCGGGCGCCGCTGGCGCCGATCGGGTGGCCAAGTGCACAGGCGCCGCCGTTGACATTGAGCTTGTCGTGCGGGATGTCCAGCTCGCGCATGGCCGCCATGGCGACCACGGCGAAGGCCTCATTGACCTCGAACAGGTCGACGTCGCTGACCTTCCAGCCGGCCTTCTCCAGCACTTTGTGGATGGCCGTCACCGGCGCGGTGGTGAACCATTCCGGCTCCTGTGAATGAGTCGTGTGCGCGACGATGCGTGCCAGCGGCTGAAGACCACGTGCCTTGGCGTTGTCGGCCGACAGGATCACCACGGCGGCGGCGCCATCGGAAATGCTCGATGAGCTGGCAGCCGTGATCGTGCCGTTTTCTTTGCGGAACGCCGGCTTCAAGGTGGGGATCTTGCTGACATCGGAGCGGCCGGGCTGCTCGTCGATGTCCACCTTGACCTCGCCCTTGCGGCTGGCGACGGTGACCGGAGCGATCTCGCCAGCGAAGGCGCCGGCCTGCTGGGCGGCCTTGGCACGTTCGACCGACGTCATCGAGAAGGCGTCCTGTTCCTCGCGGGTGAAGTGGTACTTGTCGGCGCACAGTTCGCCGAACACGCCCATGGCCTTGCCGTCGTACGGGTTGGTCAGGCCGTCCCACGCCATATGGTCGACCAGCTGGCCGTCACCGTAACGGATACCGGTACGTGCGTTGACCATGTGCGGCGCGTTGGTCATGGACTCCATGCCGCCGGCGACGACGATGGCGGCCGAACCGGCCTTGATCAGGTCGTGACCCAGCATGATGGCCTTCATGCCCGAACCGCAGACCTTGTTGACGGTCGTGCAGCCCACGCCGACTGGCAGGCCTGCCCCCAGCGATGCCTGGCGCGCCGGCGCCTGGCCGAGGTTGGCGGGCAGCACGCAGCCCATGATGACTTCGCTGATATCCGCAGCAGCCACGCCGGACTGCTCCAGGGCGGCGCGGATGGCGGTTGCGCCCAATGTGGGGGTAGGCACACCGGTGAACTGGCCGAGGAAAGAGCCAATGGCTGTGCGCTTGGCACCGGCGATGACAACACTGACGTCCGACATGGGGATCTCCGCAAGTACTTGATGGGGCAGGGGTGCCCGGTAAATAGCCGTAGGATTATCGCAGTCCCCAGCCAAGCGGGGCAAACCAGGCTTACTTGCGATAGCGGTGCGGGCTGACCGACATTTAGTTGCGTTTCCGTTGTGCCACTATTTGTGCCCAGAGGGGTGGCGACGCGTGCAGGGGGCTTCGTCACAGAAAGATGGG
>DASXND010000302.1:0-3334 GCA_036495265.1 Dyella sp. | reverse complement strand
GTACTCGGTGACGTGCGCGAGATCGGTGCCAACGATCGTCACTTGAGGCATCGATGTGAACTGGGCATCGCCGGATCGATGATCGAGGTGGCCATGGGTGTGCACGACGATGAGCGGCATTTTCGAGCCGCCAACGGACGGTAGCAACGACATGACCGTGGATGCCAGCGGTACCTTTTGCGCCTCTGTCACATCACCGGTGTCGATCAGCAAGGCCTTGGCGTCGCCGATCAACAGATACATGAAGGGGGCCTCGTAGGTGGTGCAGAGGCTCTCGCGCAAAATATAAGTATTTTCGTTATAGCGATGGACCTGCAAAGGCTGCGGCGGGTTTACCTTGCAATCCGCCGCGCCACTATTCCATTGCACGTCCATCGAACCGGCGGCCAGTTGCGCCGACGCCGAGTCAGCGAGCAAAAAGCCGAAAGCCAGCAATCCATACAGCATCCGTTTCATCGTGCTTCGCCGGTCATGAGGGGTGCGCCATCATGGCGCAGGACGATCCTCGGCGTCGGATGCAGGTGGGCGGGACAAGGTTTAAAGCCGTTTGTCCGAAGGGCGTTCTCGTGCGCCGAAACGATGTCGTTCCGCCGCGCATCAATGGCAACACTGGGCGTTGTAAAGCAGCGCTCAAGCCATGCGCGTCCAGCGAATTCACGTCGGCTACACGCCGATTGAAGGGCTATAGGGCGTATCCAGCCAAGCGCGTCACCACCTTGCCCGGCGAGAGTGTCGTTGCCGTTGGATAGCTCTGGCCTTACTGCCGCGCATGCATCCGGGTTTCTTGTGCATATCGGGGGCAAGGCGAATTCAGTGGATCGGCGACATCTCCACGAGACGTCGTGCCGATCCGAAAACCAATCGGTAGATGCCAGGCGGCATCTAGCAATCAGGGGTCGGCTATGAAGGGAAAGCATATGCATCATGCATCGAACGGGTTTGCGCGCGTGGCCGCGGTTGGCTTGTTGGCCATGGCATTGTCTTCAACCAGCGCCCTGGCGGCCGGCGGCCCGCCAGTCACGGGGCTCGGGCAGGCATGGCCCAATACCACCGACGTCAGCGCCAGCCCGCACTGGCATGTCTACCTGTTTCAGCGCGGTGGTATCCGTTATTTCCAGATCAATGATCTGAATGGCCATGTGCGGGCTGCTTTTGCCGCGGCGCAAGGTAGTTTCCTCGGCCTGCCGGTAGGAGTGGACGCGGCTGGCCTGGCGACTCCGCAGGAGCCATTGCCTGCGCCTGCCAGCAAGAAGGGCGAAATCGTCTATCAGAACGCCGACGTCAAGGTGTTGGTGGCCCCGCAGGCGGATGGCACGCTGCGTCTGTTCGCGGCGAGCGGAGATTGCACGGATCCGATCGAGTGCACCTCGCGGATCCAGTGACCGGAGATCCAGTGACCGGTTAAGCGTCGGGTCGGAGGGTCGAGGCGCCTCCTAGGCGGAGGCGCCTCGATGGAGCGGAAAGGCCCGTAGCGAGTCGCGCAGCAGCAGCGTCACGCTCAAGCCATCGGCTAGATCGCGCAGATGCACGTAGCCGCCATAGATCTGCGCGCGGTCGCGAATGCTGGCGATGCCAAGCCCGCTCGCTCCCAATAACGTCATGGCCTGCTTCCAGGACTCCGCTGTAGGTGCCGTTGCGTCGCCGTCAGGTGCCCCGCGCCTACCGACCAGGCGCATGACGACCCAGCGCTGGCCACCCGTATGGCCGCCACGTACTTGCAAGTGGATGTGCTGCGACTGGCCGCGCGAAAGGACGTAGACCAGCACTTCGCACGCCAGGCGATAGAGCGCCATATGGACATCCGGTGCCAACTGGCTCAGCCTGCGCCCCGACAGATCGCAGCGATAGGTGGCGCCTGCCATGGCGACGGCCTGGGCAAACGGTCCTTCGCGCAACGTGGCAGGCACGCCCCGCTCACGCCAGCCACGAGGGTAGAGCGCGTTAGCCAGTCGATGCATTTCGTGTTGGGTGAGTGCGGCCTGTCGGGAATAGGCGCGCTCCTCGTTCGCCGGCAACACATGTCGAAGGCGATCCAGCAAGCGATTGTGGTTCTCGCGAATGCTCTGGCCGATATGTTCGAGCGTATCGGCAGCCTGGCGCAGTCGCAGTTCTTCGAGATAAAGACCTTGTTGCGCCAGCTGGAATCCGCGCAAGGTATCGGCCTGGCTGGAATGCGCGGAATGTGTCTGATGCGCGATGCGCGAGCCGAGCATAAGCAGGGTGGTGATGGCGAAGGCCATCAACGCCTGTGCCTGGATGACTTCCGGGTCGCGAACCATGGTCGACGTAGTCGCCACGGCCATGCTTGCCAACATGCCACCCAGGGCTGCACCTTGCCAGCCGTGGCGGGAGGTGAGCCATACCACCGGCAGAAACATGGCGATACGAAATACCTGCATGCTGTCGCCATGACTGCTGAGGACCAGGCCCATGAAGGCAAACAGGGGCAGCAGCACGCCGATCACGCAGTCCCTGGCCAGATGGCTTTGCCAAAGCGTCGCCTCTGAGCTTGCGCCCGGGCTCTCGGTCAACCAGAGATAGAGGGCAAGGACGGCGGGCACCAGGGTAAGCGCACCCAGGTAATTGCCGAGGAAGTAGCCGAACACGACTTGAGCGCTAACCGCGGGTGCGACCACCTGACTGGCCATCCGCACGGTAGTCAGAATGGCAGCGTTGCAGATGGCGGTAAGCAACCCGGCCGACATCGTCACGCCAAGCAACATGATCATGTTGATCTGGTGGTTGCCGCGAAACAGGCGGGAGCGGCGCTGACACCACGCGACCACGATGGCCAGCGGGGCCACCGGGGGGATGGCCGTCAGCAGTGCCCAATGCCACCCGAACTCTTCCCGGCAAATCCATGCGTGATAGCCGACGGGAATGAATTCGCCGACGATCAGTGCGGGCCAGTAACGGCGAGGAACCAGCAGCAGGCACGCCAGGCGTAGTCCGGCCGGCAGGTTCCAGTGCGAGGTGGACACGCTGCGCAGCAATAGGTAACAGGCCGCATACGCGCCGGCGATGGCAAGCTGGCGGCCCCAGTAAAATCGCCTTGTTGTTTCCCCCATCGCTTGCATCCCCTTGATTGCCACTTTCCCAGGGTTCGCCCGGGCACGAGGTAATGCGATACACCGGGCGACAGCGAAGCAGCGCCCTTGAAGACCTGTGATGCCCCGAGTCACGCGCGTTGTTTGGACGCTCTGGTTCTGCGCGTGAAGTCACTCGGACTGCCCTGAAAGGAGTCCTTCTTGCGTAGCGTGTCGTGAGTCAGATGGCATGCCACCCGGCGACGTGTCTCGCATGGGATTCCCCATGCGGACTTTTGCACGTCCCC
>DASXND010000301.1:0-3286 GCA_036495265.1 Dyella sp. | reverse complement strand
CAGCACCAGGGCTGTGGTGTTCGGGTCTAGCTTGTCCATGGTCTTGGCTCCACGTGGTCTGGCGTCGAATGGCAGCTTAAGGCTTGCCCCGGACGCCAAGGTGAAAGTAAATGCGTTATCGCCGCGCCGTTCCGCCAGGAGGATTTCACGCCCTGTCGCCGACCCGGTAAGATCAATTATGTGAGGATAGCCTCACTTAGGAGTTTATGAGGATGGCCTCACATAATTCAAGTCCAGCCGGGCGCTCGCCACAACGCCGGCGCGGCCACGAGCGCGTTGCGGCGCTGCTTGCGGCGGCCTCTGGCTGCTTCGCGGAGAAGGGCTTCGACGCCTCCACCATGACCGAGATCGCCGCCCGCGCCGGCGCTTCCATCGGCTCGCTGTATCAATTCTTTCCGACCAAGGAGCTGCTGGCCGAAGCACTGATGGCCGAACACGGCGAGGCGCTCAACGCGCGCATGGAGCGCCTGGTGGCGCAAGCGACCGGCTGGGATACGGATGAACTTGCGGCGCGATTGATCCGCACCTTTGCCGACTATCGCCGCCAGCACCCCTCGTTCGTGGCCTTGACCGAGGCGGCGGGATCACTGCCTCCTTCGCTGTCCCGCACCATACGTCAGCGCATGCGCGACTATCTCTGTCAGATCCTGGCTATTCAAGCCCCTGGTCTTGCGGCCGGCGAACTGCGGCCCGCGGCCATGGTGGTGCAGCAGTTGATGAAGGCTGCGGTGGCCCTGCAAAACGAGCAGCCAGCGAGTCTTCGCAATGCCGCGCAAGCCCAGCTGCGACGCGCCCTGGCGAACTATCTGAAGACACTCGCGAGCGACTGATCTTTGGTGCGCCTGAAATAACTCCGTGGCGTCTGGCCATCTGGACGTCCGAATGTGATCGGCAACGCGTGATATTAAAAATTACAAAAGAAACTGTTGACAACCCGTATGGACGCCCTTTACGTTCAGCTACATGTCGCAACGCAACAACCATGACCGCATAGCCGAACCGATCCGTCTCCCGACGGTCGCGGGCCTGCTGCGACTTCGCAACAACCTCCTTCTTGCCCTTGTACTCGTACTCCTTATTACCAACGGAGGTGCGGGCTGAGGGCGTGTGTCCAGGTAACTAGAAAGAACCTGAATACGACCAAAGAACCCCGCACCCGGTAACGGATGCGGGGTTTTTTATTGCCCCCAGCGACGCGCCTAGCGGAGCTAAGTGATGACCCAGCACAACCCGACGAACGAGAACAGCGACGCGACAGATGTAGCCGCCGAACGCGTGCGGATCTTCGACACCACCTTGCGCGATGGCGAGCAGGCGCCCGGCTTTTCTATGGATCGCCGCGCGAAACTACGCATGGCACATGCGCTGGAGGCGTTGGGCATCGACATCATCGAAGCGGGCTTTCCGCACGCCTCGCCGGATGATTTCAACGCGGTGGCGGAAATCGCCCGTGCCCTGCGCGGCCCGACGATCTGTGGGCTGGCCCGCTGCCAGACCGGCGATATCGACAGTACCGCCCGCGCACTGGAAGGCGCTCGCCACTCGCGCATCCATCTGTTCCTGTCGACCAGCCCGCTGCATCGGGAGCACAAGCTGGGCATGAGCAAGCAGCAGGTGATCGACACCGCCTGCGCATCCATCGAGCGGGCCAAGGGGCTCTGCCACGAAGTGGAATTCTCGGCTGAAGACGCCATGCGCACCGAGCCGGAATACCTGATCGAGGTGTTCAGCGCCGCCGCTGCCGCGGGCGCCACCACGCTCAACGCGCCCGATACGGTGGGTTACATGACGCCGTCGGAGATCGCGGAGCGCTTCGCCTATCTGATCAAGCATGTGCGTCGTGCGGAACACGTAATCTTCTCGAGTCACTGCCACGATGACCTCGGCATGGCGGTCGCCAATAGTTTGGCCGCTGTCAGCGCTGGCGCGCGCCAGGTCGAGTGCACCATCAACGGCATCGGTGAACGCGCCGGCAATGCCTCGCTGGAAGAAGTGGTGATGGCGCTGCGCGTGCGGCGGCCGCACTTCGGCGTCGATACCGGCATCGACACGCGCAAGCTCTATCCCACCTCGCGCCTGCTGACCCAGCTCACCGGCCAGGCAGTACCGCGCAACAAGGCGGTGGTGGGCGAGAACGCGTTTGCGCACGAGTCGGGCATTCATCAGCACGGCATGCTCAAGCACCGTGGCACCTACGAAATCATGCATGCGCAGGACGTCGGCATGGGCGAGACGCGCCTGGTGCTGGGCAAGCACTCCGGTCGCCACGCCTTGCGCCAGCGCTTGCAGGTGCTGGGCCATACGCCCGACGAAACCGAGATGGACATCATCTTCGCCCGCTTCAAGACGCTGGCCGACAAGAAGCGCGAAGTGCATGACGAGGACCTGGAAGCGATCGCGCTAGGCCACGATCCGGAAGCCACCGGCCCCTGGCGCATCACCCAGCTCAATACCAACTCGCATATGGGCGGCAGCGCCTCGGCCTCGGTACGGCTGACCCACGACAACGGTCACGAAGTAGGCGAAGCGGCGATCGGCGACGGCCCGGTGGATGCCGTGCTGCGTGCGATCGAACGCGCCACCGGCACCGCCCTCGACGTCACCCAGTTCCAGGTGCGTGCGGTCAGCGAAGGCGGCGACGCGCAAGGTCAGGCCCAGCTCACCGCACGTCACGCCGAGCGCGACTGGCGCGGCAACGGCGTCAGCACCGACATCATCGAAGCGACCGCGCACGCCGCGCTCGCCATCGTCAACTGCATCGAGCGACAGAGTGCCTCGCGCAGCGATGCTTCCATTGAAGAGAGCGACCAGGGAAGGCCGCATTTTGAACCTCGCGCGAATGGACGCGCGCAACAGGAGACCACCGCATGACCACGCCATTCCTCTGGCACAACGGCCAGATCAAACCCTGGACCGAAGCCACGGTCCACGTCAGCACCCACGCGCTGCATTACGGCTCCTCGGTGTTTGAGGGCGAGCGCGTTTACGCCACGCCGCAGGGCCCCGCGTATTTTCGCCTCGCCGATCACACGCGCCGCCTGTTCGAATCGGCTCGCGTATACGAAATCGAGATCGGCTACAGCGAAGACGAGATCAACGCCGCCTGTCACGAGCTGATCCGCGCCAATCGCATGAAGTCCGCCTATGTGCGACCGATCGTATTTCGTGGCGCCGGCGGCCTTGGCGTGCTGCCCAAGACGGATGCGCCGATCGATGTGGCGATCATGGCGCTGGAATGGGGCGCTTACCTGGGCGACGCGATCGAGCACGGCGCCGACGTATGCGT
>DASXND010000300.1:0-10873 GCA_036495265.1 Dyella sp. | reverse complement strand
TGGTACCGGTGATAGGACTCGAACCTACACGACATCGCTGCCAGTGGATTTTGAGTCCACCGCGTCTACCATTCCGCCACACCGGCACAACGAACGCTAATTATGCCAAGTTCAGTGGACTGGGTCGAGCCCCAATTTGCGGTCGGTGCGCTCGTAGTGCTCGTTGTCGCCCAGCGGCTGGAAGGTCGCGCAGTGCGTCATCTGGCCGGAGTAGATATGCAGGCTGACGGCAACGGCGTCGTCGCTGGGGTTGCGGATGGTGTGGTATTCGTGCGGCGGGATCAGGCTGCCGGCGGAGCCGGGGCCGGCCTGGATCGAGCCGACCGGCTGGAAGCGGTAGTGGCCGTCCTCGTTCTCCAGGCGCTCGTATTGCACCACTTCCAGCGCGCCGCTCCAGACGCCTTCCACGCACCACATGCCGCAGTGGTCGTGGATGGGGGTGCCCTGGCCGGGTCCCCAGGTCATGGCGACCACGCAGTAGCCATGGTCTTCGCTTTGATACAGCTCGCGGCGCGCATAGCGGCCTTCGGCGGTTTCGAAGACGCAGTTGGGCAGCTTCACTTCCTGGCCGCGGATGAGGTTGCACAGGCTGTTGCGCAGGCTGTCGGTGACGGCGCGGGTGCTGTCGTGGGCGACAGCGGCGTCGATGGCATCGATCAGTTTGCGGGAACCGGGGAATTCGAGGGTGAGCATGACGTTCTCGGGTTGCAGTTCTACCTGTCTATCTTAGCAGCGCGGACCGAGGACGGCTCTCAGGTGTTCAGAGTCGGGTGAGAAAGCCGCCGATGGCGCGGCTGTAGTTGGGAATGTCGACGAGGAAGGCGTCGTGGCCCTGCGGCGAGTTCAGCGCCACGAACTCCACGGCCGCGCCCGCGGCGCGCAGTCCCTCGGCGATCTGCTCCTGCTGTTCCAGCGGGAACAGGATGTCGGTGCTTACGCCAATCACCATCGCCTGCTCGATGCGGATGCGCTTGAGGCCTTCCATCACGCTGCCGTCGCCGTACTCGGCGATGTCGAACCAGTCGCTGGCACGCGAGAGGTAGAGGTAGCTGTTGGGGTCGAACGTGCGCACGAAGCGTTGCGCATGTCCTTCCAGGTACGACTCCACCTCGAATTCCAGGCCGAACGGGTTGTCGTCGCGCTGTTCCGCATCGAGGCGGATGCGTGCGAAGCGGCCGTTCCATTCCATCGCCGAGCGATAGGTGATGACACCGAGCTTGCGCGCGATGCTCATGCCGTCCTCGGGATAGCTGTCGGCGCCGTAGTGACCGTGGTTCCAGTGCGGATCGAGTCGGATCGCCTCGCGTTGCAGCGATCGGATGGCGATGGCAAACGGCTGCGCCTGCGGTGCGGTATCCACGCTGATATGCGCGCGCACGCTGCGCGGGTGCAGCACCATATAGGCCAGCGCGCTCATGCCGCCCATCGAGCAGCCGATCAGGCAGGCCAATTGCGCAATGCCGAGGCCGCTGACGGCCGCATGCGCGGCGTTGGCGACGTCTTCCAGCGACAGTTCCGGAAAGTCGAGACGATAGGGCTCGCCTGTCGCCGGGTTGATCGATGCGGCGCAGGTGGAACCCTTGTCGCTGCCCAAGGAGTTCACGCAGATTACGAACCAGCGCGCGGTGTCGATGGCCTTGCCAGGGCCGATCATCGCCTCCCACCAACCGGCCGAGGGATCTTCGGCGTTGGAGGTGGCGTGTGCGCTCGGCGACAGCCCGGTAAGGATCAGCACGGCGTTGTCGCGCGCGGGGCTCAACTCACCCCAGGTTTCGTAGGCGACGCGGGCACCGTGGAGTTCGCCACCTCGTTTCATCGCAAACGGCGAGGGAAGGGCGCAGTACCGGCGTGCGTCGCGATTCATCAATGAACCTTGTCGATGCTGATCTTGATCGGAGTATGGGTATGGACGTCGACGACACCGGCATCGCCTTCCAGGTCGCCCGCCTGGGCGATGGCCTGGCCGCTCTTGCTGATGCGCGCGCCGACGAATACGCGTGGCACGGAGGATAGTTTGAGTTGGGGTGTCATGCCCATCGTGTCGGTAAGCGTGACGGTAGCGGGCAGGGCAGCGGCATCGAGTCGCGCTACAGCCAGGGGCATCGGCGGACCCTGCTCGGCACGCGCGTAGACGAACAGCGTATCGCCGGGCGTCAGTTTGTTCTTGAGCGCGGAGGACAGGGCCACTTGTACCTGCAAGGCTGGACCCTGGGTTTCGTCTGCCGCGGCGGGAGTGGGCGCTTCGGGCGCGATTTTTCCACCGTCGCGCACACGAGCGTCCGCCACGGCGATCTGTTCGCTGACAGCCTTGGCGACGGTGGAGTCGGGATCCAGCAGCGGCTGCAGCTGGCGCCAGGTGGCGGCCGCTTCGCCGTAGCGGTCGTGCTGGAACTGGCTGATACCGAGCAGCCACAGGCCACGCTGACTTTGCGGATCGAGCTTGACCGCGCGCTCCAGCAGTTCGAGCGAGCGGCCTTCGATGCGATGGTCCTGGCGCACCAGGGAATCGGCTTCGGCCCAACCCACCATCGCCACGCTGTTGTTGGCGTCGATACGCAGCGCCTGCTCGTAGGCATCGCGCGCATCGGACGGGCGGCGCATGGCGCCATAGGTTTGTGCCAGCAGCATCCAGCCTTGCAAGTCGTCGGGCTTCTGCGCCAGATGCGCCGTCAGTTCGCTAACGGCCTGGTCGATGCTCATGCCGGCATCGGGCCGTTGCACGCCATCCAGCGCGATCGGCGCGCCGACCAGGCGGTAGAGCCCGATGGCTGCCAATGGCACGGCGAGCGCCACCATCAACGCCAGCACAAAGATGCTGCGGGGACGACCCTGTTGGCGACCGTGACGGATCAACGGCAACAGCAACAAGGCCAGCGCCACGGCGATCATGGCCGTGGCGATCAGAAAGAAAGCGAGTTTCACCAGTCGTCCCCTTCGTCGGTCGACTTGTCATCCGCGGTAGCGACCGGCGCCACACGACTGCGACGGCGTACCGTCATCACGACCACGACGCCGCCTGCCAGCAGGATCGCTAGCGGACCGAACCAAAGCAGCATCGTGCTGGACTTGACCGGCGGGTCGTACAGCACAAAATCGGAATAGCGATCGACCAGGTATTGCTTGATCTCGTCGTCGCTCTTGCCCGACTGCATCAGGTCGAACACCTCATGGCGCAGGTCGCGGGCGAGGTCGGCATTGGAATCGGCGAGATTCTCGTTCTGGCAGACCAGGCAACGCAGTTCGCGCGTGAGGTTCTGGAAGCGTACTTCTTCCGCGTGATTCTTGAACGGCAGCGGGTCGATCGCCTGACCCCATACGATGCCCGTGAAAAACAACAATGCGAGTAGGAGCGCACCCCGTGCGCGATCCCCGAGTCGGACAGAGAGGGAGCTCATGGCGAGGTTTCCTTCGCCAGCGCGGCGATGGCCGGCTTGAGTTCCTTCTCGATCACGTCCGGCGTCAACGGCCCGATGTGTTTGTAGCGAATGATGCCCTTGCCGTCGACCAGGAAACTTTCCGGCGCGCCGTACACGCCGAAGTCGATGGCGGTGCGGCCTGGCTGATCGACGATGATCATGTCGTAGGGATTGCCGTGTTCGGCAAGCCAGGCCTTGGCATCGTCCGCCGCGTCCTTGTAGTTGTAGCCAACCAGCGGCACGCCGATGGACTTGCCGTCATTCATCAGCACCGGATGCTCTTCACCGCAGGCAATGCACCAGCTGGCGAATACATTGATGAGGTACGGCTTGCCCAGCAGCGACTCGCGGCTGACCGTTTGCGCCGGGTCATCGAGCTTTGGCAGGACAAAGGCAGGCGCAGGCTTGTTGATCAGCGGCGAAGGCACCTCGCGCTGATCGTGCTGCGTGTTCCACCAGATGCCGAAGCCGAACAGCGCCACCAGCAGCACAAAGCCGAAAAAGGGCAGCAGGCGACTCATGCACGCGACTCCTGCAGCGCAGCCGCCGGTAGCTCAGCCGGTACATCGGCGGTTTCGGCCACGCGCTTGGCGCGGAAGCGCCGATCGGCGGCGGCAAAGAATCCGCCCAGCATCATGAGCAAGCCGCCGGCCCAGATCCAGCGCACAAACGGCTTGTCGTAAAGACGCAAGGCCCACGCGCCTTCCGGCTGGCTGCGATCCATCGGTTCGCCCAGGGCCACATACAGGTCGCGTGTCACGCCCGGATCAATCGCCGACTCGGTCTGCACCTGGCCGCGCGTATAGGTGCGCTTCTGCGGATGCATCACGGCGATTTGCTTGCCGTTGCGCATCACCGTCACCGTGCCCTGATCGCCTTGCCAGTTCGGGCCGCGGGTTTCCTGCACGCCATCGAAGCGGAAGTCGTAGCCGCCAATGGTTTCGGTCTGCCCTGGCGACAGGCGCACATCACGTTCGACGCTCAGCGCATTGGTGAGCAGCACGCCAGCGAGGAACACGCCCACGCCAAAATGCGCCAGCAGCATGCCGGCCATCTCGGCGGGGTAGCGGCGGCCGGCCGGCATCTCGCGCCAGCGCTTGATCACGTAGAGCAGGGTGCCGAAGCCGCACCACACGGCGGCAGCGGTGCCGGCGATCACCTTGCTGGCGCCATCGGTCAGCAGGCCGGCGACGATGGCGCAGGCGACGGCAGCCAGTCCCGCACGCAACATCACACCCTTGAGCAGTGAGAGATCGCCCTTGCCCCAGCGCAGATACGGACCGAACGGCAGCAGCGCCACGATCGGCAACATCAACAGGGTGAACAGGAAGCCGAAGTAGGGCGGGCCCACCGAGATCTTGCCCAGGTTCAGTGCATCGCCGATCAACGGGAACAGCGTACCCAGCAGCACCATGGCCGCAGCCACGGTGAGCATCAGATTACCGATCAGAATCGCGGTTTCGCGCGAGACTACTCTGAACGGCCTGCCGCCAGCCACTTTGGGCGCGCGCAGCGCGTATAGGAGCAGGGAGCCACCGACCACGATGGCGAGGAAGCACAGGATGAACAAGCCGCGCCTCGGATCGGAGGCGAACGCATGTACCGACGTGAGCACGCCCGAGCGCACCAGGAAGGTGCCCAGCAGCGACAGTGAGAACGCGAAGATCGACAGCAGGATGGTCCACGCGCGCAAGCCGCCGCGTTTTTCCGTCACCGCCTGCGCATGGATCAGTGCGGCACCGACCAGCCACGGCATGAAGCTGGCGTTCTCGACCGGATCCCAGAACCACCAGCCGCCCCAGCCCAGTTCGGCATACGCCCACCAGCTGCCGGCGACGATGCCGGCCGAGAGGAACGCCCAAGCCACGTTGGTCCACGGACGTGCCCAGCGCACCCAGGCCTGTTCCAGTTCGCCGCCGAGCAAGGCGGCGATGGAGAACGCGAACGCCACCGAGAAGCCCACGTAGCCCATGTACAGCACAGGTGGATGGAAGGTCATGCCGGGGTCTTGCAGCACCGGATTGAGATCGCCGCCATCGGCAGGCATCGGCAGCAGCCGTTCGAACGGATTGGACGTGAAGATGATGAAGGCGAGGAAGCCGACCGCCACCAGGCCGAGCACGCCGAGCACGCGCGCTACAAACACCTCGGGCAAGTGCCGGCTCAGCGCGGCCAGTGCCAAGGTCCACACGTTGAGGATAAAGATCCACAACAGCAGCGAGCCTTCATGGGCGCCCCATACGGCAGCGACGCGGTAATACCAGGGCAGGGCGAGGTTGGAGTTGTCGGCGACATAACGCACCGAAAAATCGAACTGCAGGAACGCCCACACCAACAGGCCGAACGCCAGCGCCACGAACACCGCCTGGCCTGCAGCAGCAGGACGGGCGACGGCCATCAGCGCACGGTTGTTGCGCCATGCACCGATCAGCGGCAGTACGCCCTGCGCGAAGGCCAGCAGCAGGGCCAGGATCAGCGCGAGTTGACCGAGTTCGGGCGTCATTGCGGTTTGTCCTGCCCGGCAGCTTCATTCACTTGCTTGCCTTCGTGCGCCTTGGCCATGGCGTCCTTCAGCTCTTTCGGCATATAGGTCTCGTCGTGCTTGGCCAGCACTTCGGTGGCGATAAAACGTGCGTTGTCCATATGCCCGCTGGCGATTACCGACTGATTGTCGCGGAACAGGTCCGGCAGGATGCCGGTGTATTCCACCGGCATCGAACCGCTGGCGTCGATCACGGTAAAGGTGACTTTCAGCGAATCGTTGCTGCGCTGGATGGAGCCTGCCTTGACCATGCCGCCAAGACGGAAGTTCTTGTAGCTGGTGGCCTGGCCCGTCTGTACCTGGCTCGGCGTGAACAGGTAGTTCATGTTCTGCTGTAGGGCGAACACGACCAGGCCAATCGCCACGGCTGCCGCCGCGATAACCGAAAGGACCATGGTGAGCCGGCGTTTGCGAGTGGGGTTCATGAATAACTCGGGTGGTAACTGCTCAAGGCGATGACGGGGCACGTTGGGCGCGCGCGCTCTGGCGCGCCATGCGGGCGCGCAGCTCGCGCAGGTCGCGGCGTCGGCGCAGGACGGGGCTGACGTAGTCGGCAATCAGCACCATGAAGAACACGGCATAGGCCGGCCACACATAGGCGGCGTAGCCACCCATCGCGATAAAGCTGTCCCACGAGAGCGTGTTCATCGGCGCTTCTCCTGCTCCGCTATCTGGCGCACCCAGTCCTTGCCGCTTTCCAGCGACAGCAAGTCAGTGCGCACGCGGCCGAACAGGCTGGCGATGTAATAGAACTTGGTCGCGGCCATCATGGTCAGCAGCGGCCACAACATCTCGCTGCTCATCTTGGACGGACCCAGGAGGCGCACGGTGGAGCCCTGGTGCAGCGTGTTCCACCAGTTCACCGAGAAATGCACGATCGGCACGTTGATGATGCCGATAATGGCGAGGAAGGCGGCAGCGCGCGCGCCCTGGCGGCGATCCTCGAACGAGTGGTACAAGCCGATCACACCCAGGTACAGGAACAGCAGCACCAGCTCGGAGGTGAGCCGCGCATCCCAGGTCCACCAGGTACCCCACATCGGCTTGCCCCACAGCGAACCGGTGACCAGGGTAATGAAGGTGAAGGCGGCACCGATCGGCGCCGATTCCATCGCCACCACTTCGGCCAGCTTGATGCGCCAGACCAGGGAGATGAACGAGGCAACCGCCATGATGCCGTAGATAAACAGGCCCATCCACGCGCAAGGCACATGGATGAAGATGATGCGATAGGCGTCACCCTGCTGGTAATCGGCCGGCGCCAGCACCAGGCCGCCATACAGCGCCACCGCGCCCAGCAGCAACGCCAGCACCAGGGCCCAGGGGCGCAGCGTCCCGGCGAAGCGGTAGAAGTTGGGCGGCGAGCTGAGCTTGTGCACCCAGAGCGGGATCCAGTTGGCCATAGCGTCTCAGGCGTCCAAGGCAATACGTAGGGCGGCGGCGCAGGCCAGCGGCGCCAGCACCAGGGCCATGGCCAGTGCGGCCCCCAGCCAGGCGATGGGCGCGAGCCACGGCAGACCCTGTTGTGCCGCGGCGACGGCGCCAGCGGCAAAGATCACCACCGGCACGCAAAGTGGCAGCAGCATCAAGGCAAGCAGCATACCAGAGCGACGGCTGCCGGCCGTCAGCGCCACCAGCACGGCGCCGAGCAGGCTAAGCAGCGGCGTTGCGAGCAGCAGCGCGTAGATAAGCACCGGCATGACCGCGGTCGGCAGATGCAGCATGCCGGCCAGCAGCGGCGCGATCACGATCAACGGTAACGCCGTGGTGATCCAGTGGGCGAGGATCTTCATGCCCATCATCAGCGCGAGCGGCTGCGGCGATAACATCAACTGTTCCAGCGAGCCGTCCTCGATGTCACTGCGAAACATGGCGTCCAGCGCCAGCAACATGGCCAGCAACATGGTCATGAGTACCACGCCGCCGGCAATACGTTGCAACAGTGCGTTTTCCGGGCCCAGGGCGAACGGGAACAGGGTGGTGACGATCAACGCGTAAAGCACCGGCATGACGATATCGCCACGGCGGCGCCAGGCCAGGGTGAGGTCGCGACGCAGCACGGCGACGCAGGCGGGAGTAAGCGGCGCGAGGCTCATGCGTGCATGCGCACCCGTTTCGGCTCGCCATGCAGGAAGCTCACCGCGCCATGGCTGGTTACCAGGGCTGCGCCGCCGCTGGACGAGTGTTCGGTGAGCAGGCGATTGACCAGGTCGATGCCGGTGCGATCCAGGTTGGCGTAGGGCTCGTCCAGCAACCACAGCGTGGCGGGCAAGAGCAGCAGGCGGGCGAGTGCCGCGCGTTTTTTCTGGCCGGCGGAGAGACGGCGTACCGGTTCATCCTCGTAGCCCGCCAAGCCGATATCCCGCAGGACGTCGTCGACGCCGCGGCCGCAGCGGTTGCCATACAAGCCGACGGCCACGTTCAGATTCTCGCGCGCACTGAGATCCGACTTGAGGCCGAGGTGGTGCCCAAGGAACAAGGTATCGCCCAGATGTTCGTCACGCCGCCACGGGCGGCCGCGCCATTGCAACTCACCTTCTTCGATGTGCAGCAGGCCAGCCAGCATGCGCAGCAAGGTGGTTTTGCCGCTGCCGTTGTCGCCCTCGACCAAGGCCACTTCACCGGCACGCAGGCTGAAATCCAGCGGACCGAACACGGGTTCGTCCTGGCGATAGAAGGTGAGCGCCCGTGCTTCCAGCAGGATAGGGGCGACGGTGGACGTGGCAGTCATCGCGCGATTGTCCGCAATGGCCGGCAAGCTTGTCCATGCGGCGCAGTGCCGCCAACGAAATCGCCACTCGGCGGCACAGCTGCAAACCATGTGAGACGGCGGCTGATGGTGGTCGGCTCAACGCTCGCCGGGGTGCGGCAGCAGACGCAGTTGAGCCGGTGCCTGGCCCTGGCCGTGAACGTAAGCGTGCTGGCCGAAGTGTTCAGCCAGGCGGTCGAGCAGGTCGGGGGCTGGCCCGATAACGAACAGGCTGGGTTCCTTCCAGCCATCGCCGCCGACACCGATGGCGGCATGTACGGCGATGGTTTCGGGCTGGTAGCGCAAGGCGTCAAGCAGCTGTCGTTGCGCGCAGCGGTTCGCCGTGCGTGCCTGCGGCCGCGAACGAGGATTCCAGGCGGTGATATATCCCCAGCCGTGATCGCCCGCCCAATCCATCAGCGGGGCAGGCAGGGGATGATCGATCCTGATAGTCGCCCAGCCGCCGCGGCCAAGGCGCACCCGATAGGCGGTGGCCCGATAAGCGGCAAGCAGGGACTCATCCATGCCGTAGATCGGGCAGCGGCGGCAGGGTCGCGCGCAGGGCGGTGATGGCGGCATCGAGGTCGACTGTGGTCGCCTGGGTTGAGCCGCGCAGCAATTGTTCCAGCAGCTGATCCTGCGCCCGACCGCGCTCGAAGGCATAGGCGTACGGCAGGTGGGTAAACGTCACCATGCGATAGCGCGCCATGAAATGCTGCGGCGCGCGTTCGGCCAGCAGCGCGCCCAGCTCGCGCTTGGCGAGGTAGTGCGGATCGGCAACCGAGTCACGCATTTCCACGTAGTTTTCCAGCGCCATCGCCGCGATGGCATCGGCGTTGGGTTGGCGGATGCGCTGGAATTCCGCAAACGCGTCGGCGGTGTCGTTGGGCGACTGGGCCAGCAGCGAGGCCAGCACCACGGTGTCCTCGAAGCCGCAGTTCATGCCCTGGCCGTGGAACGGCACGATGGCGTGCGCTGCATCGCCGACCAGCAGCGCGCGCCCGTCCAGATGCCAGCGCTGCAGATAGAGCGTGGATAGCGTGCCGATCGGATGACCCTCGTAGTCTGCCGCGAAATCGGGAATCAGCGGTAGCAGGTCGGGAAAGTCTTCCTGGAAGAACGCGCGGGCGGCCTGGGTATCCGGCAAGGTCGCGAAGCTCGGGTGGGCGCCCTGGGCCGGCAGGAACAAGGTCACCGTGAAGCTGCCCTCGGTATTGGGCAAGGCGATGCACATATAGCCACCGCGCGGCCAGATATGCAGCGCATGCGGTTCCAGCGCGAACTGGTCATGCCCGCCGCTGCGGCCCACCAGGTCCGCCGCCAGCACCCCGGCGGACGGAATCTCCAGTTCCTTGTAGGCATGGCCTAGCGCGTCCATCCGTTCGCCCAGCGGCGTATGGGCATTCATCGCCGCGCGCAGCGCCGAGCCGGCACCGTCGGCGCCGATGATGACGGGCGCATCGAGATCGCGTTCCACACCTTGTTCGTCGGCCAGGCGGATGCGGCGCGCATCGAAATCGGCGCTCACCAGCGACTGGCCAAAATGGAAGCGCACGCCTGCGGCTTCCGCGGCATCCAGCAACAGCATGTTCAAGGCGCCACGCGAGACCGACCAGATCACCTCGCTGTCGTCCACGCCGTAGCGCTGCAAGCCGGAGCGTCCATCGCGGGTATGCACCATGCGACCGCGCATCATCACCGCGCGTTGCAGCACGTCGTCCGCCAGTCCGGCTTCGCGCAAGGCCTGCAAGCCACGTTCCGCCAGGGCCAGGTTGATCGAGCGTCCGCCGACAAAACCGGCTACGCGAGGATCGGGACGCTTCTCGAACACATCGACGGCAAACCCTCGTCCAGCCAGTTGCTGGGCCAACAGGGCGCCAACCAGGCCGCCGCCAATGAGGGTGATCGTTTGCTGCTGCGCCATGGTGCGTTCCGTCGGGGCAATCAGGGCACTGTTCCGCAAGCGACGGAGGACTGCAAGTTTTGGAGCGGGGAGGGTCGTCGTGCTTCGATCGTCATCCCAGCGGCTCTCAACAGCCGAAGGGCTGGTCAAGTTGGGATGACGAAGTTGAGACGGCGAGGGATGGGAAGAGGACGGTTGGGGTAACGAACTCAGCAGATCGCCCTGGTTGCCCCATCCGTGCGTCCTCAGAAGCTCATGAAGTA
>DASXND010000299.1:0-4612 GCA_036495265.1 Dyella sp. | reverse complement strand
CCTGGGCGCCGACGACTACCTCAGCAAGGACACCAGCCTGCACCAGCTGGCCGCACGCATTGCGGCCCTGTTCCGGCGCATCGAGTCACTGAAGGTGCCGGCGTCCAGCGAGACGGTGATCGAGCATGGCCCGCTCAAGCTCGAATCCGAGCGCATGCGCATCACCTGGAACGGTGAGGAGATTCCACTCACCGTCACCGAGTTCTGGATGGTGCATACGCTGGTGCGCTTCCCCGGCCATGTGAAGAATCGCGACCAGTTGATGCGCGAGGCCGAACTGGTGGTGGACGACGCCACCATCACCTCGCACATAAAGCGCATCCGCAAGAAGTTTATCGCCGTGTCGCCGGAGTTCGACGCGATCGAGACCGTGCATGGCGTGGGGTACAGGTGGAAGCCGTAATGAAGTATGGGTTGGGGTTGATGAGTCTGTTGTTGTGGGCAGGCGCGACGCACGCGGCCGCCAACGACAAGGCCGTGGTGGTGTCTGGCCGGCTGGATGGTGTCGTACCGGGTTGGTCAATTCACACCGAGCAGCCGGACGGCTGGACGCAGGATTGCTGCGTGTACGCCAAAGCCATTGGCGTGAACCTGGTGCTGTACAAGGGCGAGTGGTCGGGCGAGCCGGATCGCGTGATGGTGCTGAACGTCTGGCCAGCCAAACTGGCGACGCTCGACGCCGAGCTGCAGGAAGACCGCAAGCATTACTTGCAGCTTGATCCGGCCGGCAAGGTCGCTGCGTTTCCCCTGCTCAATGCCGGTATGCCTTGTCAAGGCGTGCTTTACCAGGGTAACGATCACAAGGACGACGCCGTGGTGTTTTGCGATCCTGGCAAGGCCAGTGGCATTCGCCTGAGCTGGTCGATGACGCTGGCGCACGATGATGCGAGTCGGCAGGACCTGCTCTCGCTATTCAAGCGCGTGGTGGAACAGTCGCGCTACATCGCCTATCAGCCCCCGAAGGATGCCAAAGACAAGGTTGCACGGCATTAAGGCGACGCTGATTAAGTATCGCCATCGTCACCGCACCTGTCTGCGCGCAGCTCACAGGGGCGTCGGCGACGGCAGCCTGGCCGGCTGTCGAGCCGGCGCACCGAAGAGGTGCGGGCAGACAGGGGCGGCCCCAACATTTCAATTCAGGGGACGGGGTGATGCCTGGAAGGCCCGCAGGCTGCACCGCACGGCTTGGCAAGACGGCCAGTCTTCCCGGCGCCATGCAGTACAGCCTGCGGGCCTTCCAGGCATCATGACGATGGCGATACTTAATCAGCGTCGCCTTCAGGCGTCGCGTCCCGCTTTCGGTATCGTCGCGCCATGACCCTGCGCCGCAAACTGCTGCTCGTCGCCTTATGCACCCTGGCCCTGCCGGTGGCCGGCTGGCTGTACGTGCGGCAGATGGAAACGCTGCTGCGCGAAGGCCAGGCCCAGGCGCTTACCGCGTCCGCCCGCGCGATGGCGCGCAGCCTGGTCGTTACCGATGCGCCGCTGCCGCCTGCCGAGCCCGGCTGGTACGTGCAACAGGCCGTCAACCCGATCACGGTGGACGGCTATGGCGACGACTGGGCGCCGCTGACGCCATGGAGCCAGCCGCTGGACAAGCGCGGCAAGCTGCTGCTGGCCGAAGACGCGGACTGGCTTTATCTCTATGCCGACGTGCGCAGCACACGCCGCACGCGCGCCGACGCCGGCGATCCGAATGCCCTGGTGGCCGATCATCTGGTGCTGAGCCTCGGCAAGGGCGAGCAGTCGCGTCGCTACCTGCTGGCGAGCGCGGCGCCAGGGCAGTTGACGGCGAGGCCGCTCGACCCGGCCGTGGCCGGGTTGCCCGAGCTGATCACGGCGCAATGGCAGGAAGACGGTAGCGGTTACCACGTGGAGTTGCGCTTGCCGCGCAGCCTGGCGCTCGACCAGCTGGGGCTGTCGGTTTACGACGCGGCCACGGGGGGCGATCCACAGGCAGTGCAGAGCCGGCCGTTGGTGGCGTACTCGCCGGTGCTTTCCAAGGAGCTGTCGCAGCTCGCGCTCGACGGAGTGCAGGCACGCGTGCTGGCGCCGCAAGGATGGTTGCTGGCGCAGACGGGTCACCTCACGACGCCGGCGGCGGCGCCTGGCAATCAGCCCGGCTGGTTCGCCGCCCTGGTTTATCGCTCGCTGCTGGCCAACCAGGTGGGAGACGCCGAACCGTGGACGCAGGACGTGCCGCGTCTTGACGCCACCGAAGTGCAGGACGCCAGTAAGGGCACGCCCGCCACGGTGTGGCGCCAGGGTGAAGCACGCGGCAGCGTCGTGCTGGCCGCCGCCGTGCCGATCGAGCGCGACGACCAGGTGCGTGGCGTCCTGCTGCTGGAGCAAGCCAGTCGCGCCGTGCCCTTGCTGGCCAATCGAGCCCTGCTGGGCCTGCTGTTGACCAGCTTCAGCGTGCTGCTGGTGGCGGGTGCGATCCTGCTGATCTTTGCCACGCGCCTGAGCCTTCGACTCGGCCGATTGCGCGATGCGGCCGAGCGCGCGCAATTGAATGACGGACGTCTGGATGGCCCCTTCCCGATGACCGGTGCGGAAGACGAGATCGGCGATCTCGCCCGAAGCTTCGAGCGTCTATTCGACGTGGTCGGCGGCTATACGGACTACCTGCGCACCCTGGCGTCCAAGCTGTCGCATGAGTTGAACACGCCGTTGGCAATCGTGAAGTCCTCGCTCGACAACCTCGAGCACACCTTGCAGGCGCAGCACGCCATGCCCCCCGACGCGCAGCCCTACCTGGCGCGTGCGCGCGATGGCGTGGCGCGGCTGGGCGCGCTGGTGCGGGCCATGAGCGAGGCGAGCCGGATGGAGCGGGCGATTGCCGCCGCCGAGCCGGAGGATGTCGACCTGGTCGAGGTGGTGCGCGGCTGCAGCGAAGCCTACCGCCCGTTGGCGGGTACGCGACGGCTGGAGTGCGTGCTTCCCGACGGCCCGCTATATCTGCACTGCGCGCCGGAGCTGATTGCGCAGGCCTTGGACAAACTGTTCGACAACGCCTTGTCGTTCACGCCAGAGGGTGGCTGGTTGCGCCTGAGCTTGCGCGCACAGGGCGATGGCGCGCAGATCGAACTGGCGAACCAGGGGCAGCCATTGCCAGCGGCGATGCATGGGCGCCTGTTCGATTCGCTGGTAAGCCTGCGCGACAAGGCCACGCCGGGCGATGCGCCGCATCTGGGCCTGGGCCTCTACGTCGTGCGACTGGTCGCCGAGCGACACGGTGGCGTGGCGATGGCGCGCAATCTCGACGATGGCAGCGGCGTCGCGTTCACCCTGCACTTGCAGGGGATGCCACGGCAAAGACTGTAGGAGCGCACCCTGTGCGCGACAAACCGGCAGGAATGCCGGTTTGCACAGCGCTAGCTGCCCGCAGGGCGAGGGCCAAGGATGGCTCGAGTGATAAGCCTACGGAGCGGAGACGCCGCAACGCCTATCGCGCACAGGGTGCGCTCCTACAGTGCTATTTCATCTCACCCAGTGTCCACCCACCGGCCCCAGGCAGCACCGCGATCTCTCGAATGGTGGTGGCCGCACAATCGCCCGGCTTGTCCGTGCACTGCGCGAGCGTAATGCGCAGGTGCTGGTCGTCGGTGAGATCGAACTGGGTGAGCCTGGTAGTCGCAAGGCTGACGGCCTTTTCAAGCGCCGCGCCGACGAATACGCCATTGCGGAATACGTACAGTTGCAGCGCGCTCGGCTGGCACTTGTCATCCATCGAGACGGCCGCCTCGGCGACGTACGTGTCGCCCTTGCGCTGAGCGCGTCCGGTAAGCATGCGCTGCCCGGTAAGCAGGAAGCGATCCTCGTCATTCTTCGGGGTGGCTGCCTCGTTGGCGCATGGCGTCGCCGCCGCGACCTTGTTGGTGCCCGGTTCCAGTGGCCTCAACGGACGCGCCACATAGTGAGGTGGCACCGGCGCAGGCATTGGCGGCATCAGCCACAGGCCGCAGGCCACTGCACTCAGCACCAGCGCGGCCACGGCGTATGCACGTCCGCGCAATAGCGGGCGGCGCCAGAGAAAAAGCAGCGCCACCAGTGCAAGCAATAGCGCGATCGGCGCCAACGAGCGCCACAACATCGCCAGCAGGCTGAATAAGGCGGCGACCACGGCAAAGGTGGAGAGTGCTGGCGGGGCAGCGGACGGTGCGATCGCTGGCGAAGCGGGGAGTGGCGGTGGCTCACTGTGCCCGCCACCCATGTCCGGCAGCGGAGGGGGCTCGTCTTGGCCGCCACCCATGTCCGGCAGCGGAGGCGGCTCGTCATGCGGTGCCGCCGACGAGGTGCTGGTGTCGACCGCGTCGATAGGCAGGGCTGGCGGCAGGGGCGCTTCGTCGTCGGCCAACTGCCATGCAAACCATTCCTGCCCGCCGTCGTGGCACCACTGGTCGCCAGTCGAGGCATAGCGGCCTAGCGCGTGCTCCGGCAGCGGCCCGCGGACCCGTTGGTCGCGCCGTAGCCAGATCAAGGCATCGCTGTCGGGCAAGGACTCAGCGTCCACACCCAGGGCGTTCAGCTGGCTCACCTGGGCGTCGGCGGCGGCAGGGTCCAGGCCCCGCCGAATGATCAGCGGCGCGCGCTCGAACACCCGCTCGCG
>DASXND010000298.1:0-6772 GCA_036495265.1 Dyella sp. | reverse complement strand
CTCGTTTTGCCCCCAGTCCCACCGGCTTCCTGCATATCGGCGGTGCTCGCACCGCACTTTATTGCTGGCTGGAGGCGCGCCGCCGTGGTGGCGAATTCGTGCTGCGCATCGAGGATACCGATCGCGAGCGTTCCACGGTGGTGGCCGTGCAGGCCATTCTCGACGGCATGCAGTGGCTGGGCCTGGTCCATGACGACGGTCCGATCTACCAGACCCACCGTCTGGAGCGCTACAAGCAGGTCGCCGACGAGCTGCTCAAGGCCGGCAAGGCCTACTACGCCTACGAGAGCAAGGACGAGATCGAGGCTATGCGCAATGAGGCCATGGCCAAGGGCGAGAAGCCCCGCTACAACGGCTATTACCGCGACCGCAACGAGCCGTATCGCGACGATCCCAACCGCGTGATCCGCTTCAGGAACCCGGCCGAAGGCTCGGTGGTGTTCGACGACAAGGTGAAGGGCCGGGTGGAGTGGAGCAATAGCGAGCTGGACGATCTGGTGATCTTCCGCTCCGACGGCTGGCCGACCTACAACTTCGCCGTGGTGGTCGACGACATCGACATGGGCATCACCGAGGTGATCCGCGGCGACGACCATGTCAACAACACGCCGCGCCAGATCAATATCTACCACGCACTCGGCGCGCCCGTGCCCGAGTTCGCCCACCTGCCGATGATCCTGGGCCCGGATGGCCAGAAGCTCAGCAAGCGCCACGGCGCAGTGAGCGTGATGCAATACCGCGACGACGGCTTCCTGCCGCACGCGTTGCTCAACTACCTGGTGCGCCTGGGCTGGTCGCATGGCGACCAGGAGATCTTCTCCGCCGAGGAGATGGTCAGCCTGTTCGATATTGGCGACGTCAACAAGGCGGCCTCGCGTTTCGACGTGACCAAGCTGTCCTGGCTCAACCAGCATTACCTGAAGTCCGAAGACCCGGCTGCCATTGCGCCGGAGTTCGAGTGGCACCTCACTCAGGCAGGCATCGATTTCAGCAAGGGCCCGAAGCCGGCCGAGGTGATCGTGGCGCTACGCGACCGCGTGCAGACGCTGAAGGAAATGGCCGAGCGCGCGAAGATCTGGTACGGCCCGATCCTGGAGTGGGACGACAAGGCCGTCGCCAAGCACCTGCAGAACGATGCCGCCGTTCCGGTGCTCGAGGCCGCCAGATCGCTGCTAGCCGCTGCCGAATGGTCGCCCGAGGCGATCCATCAGGTGATCGAACAAGTTGCCGTGAAGCTGGAACTGGGCATGGGCAAGATCGCCCAGCCGCTGCGTGTGGCGATGACGGGCACGCAGGTATCGCCGTCGATCGAGCACACCGTGTATCTGGCGGGCCGCGAGGAAGCGCTCAAGCGTGTTGACGACGCTATCGCCAAGGCGAAGGGCTGACACTCAGCTCTTCCGTCGCCATCCCAGAAATTCAATCGTCATCCCAGCGAAAGCTGGGATCCAGCGCCTTTGTGGGGTGCCCAAGGGCCACTGGACTCCAGCCTTCGCTGGGATGACGAACCTAGGGCGACTTACCCGCCTGCGCGCCAGCCGCTTCCCATCCACCACCCAGCGCCTGTATCAACGCCGCCGTATCGCTCAGTCGCGCCGCCTGTGCCTGGATGCGGGAGATGCGTGCCTGCTGGTAGGCCTGTTGCGCGTTGATCAGCACCAGCACATCCACATAGCCCAGCTGCTGTTGCTTCTGGGTGAGATTGAGCGTGCGCTGGGCGGCGCGCTCGGCATCGTCAGCCGCGCTGAGGGCACGTGCATCGCTGTCGATGGCGTAAAGCGTATCGGCCACGTTCTGGAATGCCACCAGCACCACGCTGCGGTATTGCGCGGCGGACTGCTGTAGGGCGGCCTCGGCGGCACGCTGGCGATGCTTGAGTGCGCCGAAGTCGAACACGCTTTGGGTGACGCTACCGGCGAGCGCCCAGAACAGGTTGTCGTCGGTGAACATGCGGCTGAACGAGGTCGAGCTGCCGCCGTATGAAGCCGATAGCGCGAACTGCGGCAGGCGATTGGCCAGTGCCACGCCGACCTGGGCGCTGGCTGAGTGCACGTTGGCCCCGGCAGCGCGTACGTCGGGGCGCTGCTCTACCAGCTGAGAGGGCAGGTTGAGCGGCAGCCTGACGGGTAGCGTCAGGTGTTCAAGATCAAACTCCAGCGCACCGCCCTGGTCAGGTGATTGGCCGCATAGCACGGCCAGCAGGTCGCGGTTCTGTTGCAGCTGTTTCTGCAGGCCGGGCAGGGCCTGCTTGGCCTGGGCCAGCGCACTTTCCTGGGCGGCCACGTCCAGGCCGGAGGCGTAGCCCAGTCGTGCCTGGTCGTGCAGGATCGCCAGGGCGCGTGTCTGCGCGGTAATGACCGCTGCGGTCGCCTCGAACTGCGCGCGCAGCGAAGCCTCCTGGATAGCGGCGTTCACCACGTTCGATGCCAGCGTCAGGCGCGCCGCTTCCAGCTGGAACTGCTGGTTGTCGGCCTGCGCCTGCAGCGATTCGACCGTGCGGCGATTGAGCCCGAACACGTCAGGCGCATAGGCGATATTCAACTGCGCGGTATGCAGCGTGTAGTACGTCGCATTGGACGCAAGCGTGGGAGCGAGCGTGCCAACCGCGTCGCGCTGGCGCGAGGGCGAGTAGCTGAGCTGGGCCGAAGGGAAATAGGTGGCGCGCTGAGCCGCCACGTTCTCATGCGCTTGGCGTAGCGCGGCCATGGCCGCGTCCAGGTCCGGATTGTGGGCCAACGCAAGCTGCACCCGCTCGTTCAGCGCGTCAGAACCGAACACCTGCCACCAGGTCTGCGCGATGGCCTGGCCGGAAACCAGCGCCTGCGGGTTCGCCGTAGCGCTGCCGAGCGTCGTTTCCGATGGCTCGCGCGTGTACTGCGTGGGAGTCGGCAAAGGAGGGCGTTTGTAGTCGGGACCGACCGCACAGCCAGCACAGCAGGTGGCGAGCGCAGCGGCCAGCACGGTGTGCCGCCAGTGAATCAGTGACCGGTTCATGGCGTGCCTCCATCAAGGCGTCGCTGTTTGCGGCGCTGCGACCACTCCACTACCAGCACCTGCAACGCCGGTGCTACGACCAGCAGCATCACCGGACCCAGCAGCATGCCGCCGACCACGACGGTGGCCAGTGGCCGCTGCACCTGGCTGCCGATGCCCGTGGACAGTGCGGCCGGCAACAATCCGATGCAGGCCGACAGCGCGGTCATCAGCATCGGGCGCATGCGTTGCTCGGCGGCGCGAGACATCGCTTCGATCGGTGTATGACCCTCAAAGAGAAGATGATTGAAATAGGTGATCACCAGAATGCCGTTCATCACCGATACGCCGAATAGCGATACGAAACCGATCGCTGCGGAAACGCTCAGATCGAGCCCCGACAGATAGAGCGCAATGATGCCGCCGGCAATCGAGAACGGAATGGCGGCGAGCGTCAGCAAGCTGTCGCGCATGGAATTGAAGAGCGCGAACAGCAGGGCAAGGATCAGGCCGACCGCAATCGGCAGCACCACGGCCAGGCGATGCTTGGCCTGCTGCAGATCCTCGAATTCACCCGCCCAGGCCAGGTGATAGCCGGTGGGCAGGATGACGTGCTCGGCGATGCGCTGCTGGGCTTCGGCCACCGTGCTGCCCAGGTCGCGACCACGCACGCTGAATTTCACCGGCACAAAGCGCTCGTTGCGCTCGCGATAGATGTACGAAGCGCCGGTGTCGAGCGAGATGGCGGCGACATCGCGCAGCGGTACATAGCCTGTCCCGCCGTTCGGCAGGGAGTAATGCACCTGGATGTTGCCGATCGCCTGGATGCTCGAGCGGAACTCCGGCGCCAGTCGCACCACCAGCGAGAACTGTCGCTCGCCTTCCTGTACCACGGTGGCTTCCGTACCTCCCGCAGCGGCTTGCACCACAGTATTGATGTCGCCGGTATTGAGGCCATAGCGGGCCGCCTTGGCACGGTCGACGGTGATATTGAGGTTGGGCTGGCCTAGCACGTGGAACACGCCCAGATCCTGCACGCCCGACACCTGCCGCATCTCATGCATCACCTGGTCGGCCAGGCGTTCCAGCTCGGGTAGCTCCGGGCCAAGGATCTTCACCGAGTTCGCGCCCTTCACCCCGGACAGGCCCTCCTCGATATTGTCCTGGATGTATTGGGAGAAGTTGAATTCGACTCCCGGCAGGGCGTTGTCGAACTCCTGCTGCAGCGAGGCCACCAGTTGCGCCTTGGTATGGCCGCGGGGCCAGTCGCCCTCCGGCTTCAATGGCACGAACAGTTCGACGTTGTAGAAGCCGGAGGCATCGCTGCCGTCGTCGGGGCGACCGTGCTGCGATACCACGGTGACCACTTCGGGATGCTTCAGCAAGATTTCCCGCATGCGGTCGACCTTGTCCTTGCCGGCCTCCAGCGAAATCGTGGTCGGCATCGACGCGCGGATCCACAGATTGCCTTCTTCCAGCGCGGGCAGGAATTCCGTGCCCACCCGCGTCAGCAGCAGCATGGCAAACAGCAGGAAGCCCACGCCAAGCGCCACCGTGGTTTTGCGGCGATCCAAAGCCCAGCGCAGTACGGGCGAGTACACGCGACGGATCGCGCGCACGAAGATCGTCTCGGTTTCCTTGATGTGCTTGGGCAGCAGCAGCGATGCCAGCACGGGCGAGATGGTGAACGTGGCGATCAACGCACCGGTCAGCGCATACGCATACGTGCGCGCCATCGGGTTGAAGATCTGTCCTTCCACACCTTGCATGGTAAACAACGGAATGAACGCGGCCACCGTGATGGCCGATGAGAACAGCACCGCGCGGTCCACCTGAAGCGTGCTGATAAACAGCAGGCGCAAGCGGTCGGTCCAACCCTTGGCGGCACCGCCGCTCACATAGCCGGCCATGTCGCTCTGGGCGAGATCCTGCAGCAGCTCCTGATGTTCTTCCCTGGATTTCTGCAGATTGCGGAAGATATTTTCGATCAGGATCACCGCCGAGTCGACGATGATGCCAAAGTCCACGGCGCCGACCGAAAGCAGGTTCGCCGAATCGCCCAGCAAGACCAGGATGATGATGCTGAAGAACAGCGCCACTGGAATATTGGCGCTGACGATGATGGCGCTGCGCAGGTCGCCCAGGAAGATCCACTGGATCAGGAACACCAGCAAACAGCCGAAGATCAGGTTGTGCAGGACCGTGCGGGTGGTCACCTCGATCAGGGTCGAGCGATCGTAGAACGGCACCAGCTTCACGCCCGGCGGCAAGGTGCCGTCGCCATTGAGTTTGGCCACCTCGTCCTGGACCTTGGCCACGACCTCTTTGGTCTGCAAGGTGCGATTCATCACCACGATGCCGGTGACCACATCGTCCTGATGGTCGCGACCAGCCCGGCCCAGTCGCGGCACGGCGCCGATCTTGACCGTGGCCAGGTCCTTGACCAGCACCGGCGTGCCGTTGGACTGGCTGAGCACGATATTGCCGATGTCGTCGACGTTCTTGATCAAGCCGACACCGCGGATATTCACCGACTGCTGGCCGATGTTGATGGTGCGACCGCCCACGTTGGTGTTCGCGTTGCCGATCGCCGCGACCAGCTGGGGCAGGGTGATGCCATAACCCTGCAACTTGTGCAGGTCGGCCTCGACGTCATATTCCTTGGTGGTGCCGCCCCAGGTGACGACTTGCGCGATACCGGGCACGGACAGCAGCCGGCGTGTTACCACCCAGTCCTGCAGCGTGCGCAATTCAGTCAGGCTGGTGCCGGGCGGACCGACCAGCTGATAGCGGAAGATCTCACCGACCAGACTGGAAGCCTGGATCTGCGGCTGCACGTTGTTCGGCAGGCTCACGTTTTGCTGCAGGGCCAACGCCGCCTGGGTGTAATCGAAGTAGTAGTCGGTGCCGTACTTGAAGGTCACGCGCACGAACGACAAGCCATAGAACGACGTCGAGCGGATGCTTTCCACGCCGGGCGTGGTGGCCAGCCCGACTTCCATCGGGCGGGTATAGCTGCGCTCCATCTCCTCGGCGGACAGGCCGGGCGCCTGCGCCGTGATTTCCAGAATCACCGGCGCAGGGTTGGGATAGGCTTCGATATTGAGTTTGGAGTAAGCCGCCAAACCGGCCACAACGAAAGCCGCCAACGCCATCAGTACAATGGCGCGGCGGGTCAGCGCGAACGCGACGATACCTCTAAGCACGATCAGTCCCTGATAAGGAAGGGGGAAGCGTCGCCGGCCCTACTGCGACTGCAGGGCCAGTGCGTTGCTAAGGAACAGCGCGCCGTCCGCCGCAATCTGCTGGTGGGTCGAAAGACCGGAAAGCACCGGGTAGTAGCCGTCCTGCGGCTGGCCTAGCGTCACCTGGTGACGGGTGAAGCTGAGGCCGTCCTGGGTGGTGAAGACCACCATGTGGCCGTCGCCCTCGCGCACCACGGCGTTCTCGGGTACGGCGATGTGAGGTGCCGGCTCGGCCGTGCGGATGGCGTAGTCGACCAACATCTGCGGACGCAGGCCGGCAGGTGGCGCATGCAGCGTCGCGCGCACCACGACGCGATGTGTATTGGGATCGGAACTGCTGCCCACGTAGTCAATCTGGCTTGCGATGCGCTGCCCGGGCAGCGCCTGCAGGTTGGCGGAAAGCGGCAGGCCCAGATGCAGCAGGGGCGAGTCAGCTTCGGCAACATTCGCGACCAGCCACAGGCTGGACGAATCGGCGATGTTGAAGGGTGCCGGACTGTTGCCGGGCTGGACCAGGTCACCGGCAGCGATATTGCGCGCGGCCACCAGGCCGG
>DASXND010000297.1:0-5966 GCA_036495265.1 Dyella sp. | reverse complement strand
CGCCAGGCCGCTGACCGGGTAGGTGATGAAGCTGGAGTTGCCCCACAGATCGACCGGGTTGCCCGAGCTGTCGACCTGGCCGTAGACATTTTCCTGGCTCTTGCGCGAACGCTCGTACCACACGCCGTACTCGAGGGCGTTGTTGAGACCGAAATCCTGGTTGAACTTGGCGATCACGCCGGGGCGATACGTCGTGGCCGCGGAGAACGAATAGACCACACCCTTGGTGTTGTTGATCACCTTGCCGTCGCCATTGACGTCCTGATCCGCATAGCCGAAGCGATCCGCCTGGAGCGTGCTCTCGGTTACCGTCGCACCGGCGCCACCGCCGCCATTGCCGTACCAGAAGTAGGGCACCACGGACAGGCGCAGGCTATCGGCCAGCTTGAATTCGCCGTCCATGCTGAACAGGTAGCTGCGGAACGGGTTGGTACGCAGACCGTAGTAGTAGGTGTTGTTGGCGATGGCGGCGGCGGACGAGCCCGGCATCCAGGTCTGCGTGTAGTCGTAGTTATAGCCGTTCTGGGCCACCTGGGCCTTGGTCAGCGAACGGTAGTTGATGTTGTTTTCGCGGTTGTACTGCAGCGACGCGCTGATGGAGTTGTCGTCGTTGATGGTCCAGATCGACTTGCCGTCCACCTTGGTCACATCCATATCGCCCGAACCGCGCCACTTGTTGGCGCTGTTGGTCGAATAGGAGAGCCACGAACGAACCGGACCGGTATCGCCCGTATTGAGGCGAAGGAAGGTACGGCGATAGTCGTTGTTGCCCCAGCTCTGGGTGAAGTCCAAGCCCGCCGTATGCGTCGGGTCGATGGTGGCCCAACCGATGTGGCCGCCGCTGGCGCCGGAGTCCGGCATGTCGATATCCGGAATGCCCTGCAGCACCGTGATATCGCCCATGTTCTCGGTATCGCCGTATTCCGTCGCGTAGACCGAGTAGCTGCCCGAGTCGGTGATCGGCGCGCCGTTGAGCGTCATGCCGATATCCGAGGAATCGAAGCCACGGATGCTGTAGTGGCCATTGGCCAGGCCGGTAACGTCATCGGTTGCCGCATTCACGCCGGGGATGGTGGCGATCATCTGGGTGAAATTCGCGCCCGGCGAGGCCTTGATGATGGCGTCGCGGGTAATCGTGGAAACCGACTTCGGCGCCGTCTGCACCGACATCAGGCCGCCGCCCAGCGACAGGGTCTGCGCCTGCACGGTCACGGTGTTCAGCTGCTGCACGCGCTTGGTGTCGTTCGACGTCGTCGTGTTGGACGTGCTGGACGCGCTGTTGCGCTGGGTTGTCGCTGCGGCCTGATCAGCCTGGTTTGCTGCTTGGTTTGCTGCATCCTGCGCCCAGCTCGAACCGGCAGCCATACAAAACACGACGGCAATCGCCATGGAAAGGTGGTTTCGTTTCATCGTTAGGTATTTCCTAAATTGCAAAGGTTGAAATAAATGGCAAAAGTGAACCCGCCGACCGCCGTGGTAATGGCCAGCAAACGATTCGAGATAGGGGACGTGCAGCCCGACAGAAAATCTCTCGAGTATCGAAAGAACATGCGCAAGCGATTGTGCTTGAACGCAATTTCTTGTCATTCAACGTAATTTAAAACGTTTCCTCCGGGCCAAAAAAAGCCCGATCGGAGAGATCGGGCAGAAATGCGGAAAATAACCAGACAATATTGACCCAAGCCGCGAAACACCCCTTGCGCATGGGCCAACTCGCTAAGGTTGGCATAAGTATTTTACAGTAAATTTACCATTAGCTCACAAGTCTCACCGAGATCACTCGGTTGATCGAAACTTTGGGCGATGCGAGCGAGCGTCGGCGATGGCCGAGCAGCCGCATCCTTGCGCCAGCGGCGCAAGGATGCGCGACATGAAGACGAGTTTATTTGCCCAAGTAGCGGGTGCGTTTTGCCGGCTTCAGGCTGGCCAGATCGAGCATCACCAAGCCGTCTACGCAACCGGAGAAGCCCGGGTCCTCACCGAAGGCGAGGAACTGCACGCCGGTCGGCTCCACCAGGTCTACATACTGGCGATACAGCACCGGCAGGCTGACACCGAGCGCATCAAGATGATGCTTGAGCTTGCCAAGACCCGCTGCGGGATCCAGACCTTCGAGCGCGCCCCGTACCAGGTCGATGACGGCCGGCGACACTTCAAACGGCTGCCGCGCCGAGGCCAGGCCCGGCGCGCCGAAGTAGTGCTGATGGGCGGCGGCAATCCATTCGCGAGCCTCCAGCGGCAAGCTCACCGACATGCTGACGGGGCCGAACAGGTAGCGCAGGTCCGGATGACGCTGCAGGTACAGGCCGATGCCCTGCCACAGCTGATCCAGCGCGCGCGAGCGCCAGTAGGCCGGTGCGATAAAGCTGCGACCCAACTCCAGGCCTTGCGCCAGACGCGATTCAAGGGCCGGCGAGTAATTGAACAGGCTGGAGGTATACAGGCCTGCCATGCCGCGTTCGGCGATCAGTCGACCGCCATGTCCGAAGCGATAGGAGCCGACGATGCGCAGTGCCTTCGGGTCCCACAACACGAGGTGCTCATAGTGCGGATCGTAGGCATCCAGATCGCGCCGCGCGCCGGTGCCCTCGCCCACCTTGCGGAACGTGAGCTCGCGCAGCCGCCCGATTTCGCGCAGCACCACGCTGTCGGATGCTCCCTTGAATAGCAGCACCTGCTTGCCGTCGTTGAGATCGGCCAGTTTCTCGGCCTGCATCTGCAATTCGGCCGCCACACGATCGGTGGGTTCCGGATGGGCCAGCGGCGCCTGGCCGCCAAAAATCTGTCCGCGGTGACGCCCCACCCGATAAACGTGACGGCGCATCAACTTGGCGGCGCGCTTGGCGGAACCGCCGCTGCGCTGCTCCAGCTCGTCGGCCGACACCAGCGCACCCACGCTGAAACCAATGCGCCGGCTCACCGGCGATATCGCCTCTCGCGGCAGCATGGCCGTGCTCAAGGGCTTGGCCAGCATCGACAGGCCGTAGAACATGGCCGAATTGCGTGCCGCCACATGGATCGGCAGCACCGGCACGCGGCTGTGCAACGCCAACCGTGCAAAGCCGTCAGCCCAGCGCCCGTCGCTCAAGCCAGACGGACTCATGCGCGAGACTTCCCCCGCGGGAAACACGATCAGCGCCTCGCCATTTTCCAGCGCGCGATAAATGGCGCGCATACGCGACGCCGCGCCCTTGCCGAACACATCCACGGGCAGCAGCAGTTTCTGCAGTTGCGGTATGGACATCAGCCAGTCGTTGGCGAGGATTCGTACATCACTGCGCACCGAGCCGACCAGCTGGAGCAGGGTCAGCGCATCCATCATGCCTACCGGGTGGTTGGCGACAATCAACACGCCACCTTCGACCGGAATGTTCTCGCGTTCGCGAGGATTCACGAAATAGCTGACGCCGAGAATCTCAAGCACGCGCTCGACGCAATCGAAGCCTTCAGCCTCGCCGATCGCGTCCAGCGTCCGGTTGAAACCATTCTGATCGGCCAGGCGACCCAGCATGCCGGCGACCGGCCGGCGTATCAGGGGGTGTTGCGCCAACCATGGCAGACGTTCGGTGAGGGTCTGTTCAACACTGAGCATGACCGCCTCCTTGGGATTACCCCAGATGCTGGTGGCGGATTATGACAGCAAGGTGATCGCTCAGGGACGAAAAAAGTTACGCAGCGCGATTAGCCTACGTTTCAAACGGCTAGATGCAGGTACGCCGCAATGCCGCTGAGAAACATCTGCACCGACAAGGCAATCAGCAGCATGCCCATCACCCGCTCCAGCGCGGTAAGCACGCTCTCGCCCAACCAGCGAAACAGGTAGGTGGAGCACAGCAGGATGACCGCCGTCGCCAGCCATGCGCCCAGCAGGGCAATCGCCCAATCCGCCGTACGGCCGGGCTGCGTATTGGTAAGCAGCAGCAGCGCCGCCATAGCCGAAGGCCCGGCCACGCCAGGAATAGCCATCGGCACGATAAAGGGCTCGCCTTCGCCAGGCTTGCCGAAGATGCCGCCGCCATCCGCCGGTGGAAACACCATGCGGATGCCGATGAGGAACAGCACGATGCCGCCGGCAATGCTGATCGATTCCTGCTTGAGCTGCAGCACCTTGAGAATGTGCTGGCCACCGACCAGGAAAACCAGCAATACGCCCAGTGCAATCAGCAACTCGCGCACCATCACGTGGCGACGGCGCTTGGGCGCTACATCCTTCAGCAGACTGAGGAAGATCGGGATATTGCCCAGCGGATCCATGATCAGGAACAACAGGATCGCCGCCGACAGCGTGGTCATCTGCGCTTCCATGTCAGATCGGCCTCGATGGCACGATCATGCTTGCGAACGCAGGTCGAGTGCCGCGCCGCGCGCCACCGTGCCCTGCGCGCTAAGCAGATAGACCGCGGCAGACGCGGTGGCATCCGGCAGCGGCTGGAGGGTGGTGTCTTCACCGAAATAGGCCGCACGGCGCAAGGTGGTGCGCATCGGCGCCGGCAGCAAGGCATGCGCACGCAACGGCGTCTGCTCGGTTTCCTGGTGCAGGATTTCGACCAAGCGTTCCAGTGCCGCCTTGGACACCCCGTAAGCACCCCAGTGGGCGCGCTGCATCAGCGCGGGATCGTCCAGCACCAGCACGACGGCGCTGTCTTCCGACCGGGTCAGCAAGGGCATGCAAGCCTGAGTCAACGCAAACGGCGCCGATACATTGACATGCATCGCACGCAGCCAGTCATCCGGCTTGTGCACGGCAAGCGGCGTAAGACCGTTGAAGCTGGCCGCCGCGTGGACGATGCCGTCCAGCCGCCCAAAATCGCGCTCAAGGCCGTCGGCCAGCGCTTCGTAATCACGCGGCGTGGCGACTTCCATATCGAGCGGATGAATGACCGGCTCGGACAAGCCTTCACTCAGCATGGCGTCATAGAGCTGTTCCAACTGACGCTTGCGGCGACCCGTGATCACCACCGTCGCGCCGGCGCGCGCCGCGGCTCGCGCCACCGCGGCGCCAAGGCCGCCGTAGGCACCGGTGACCAGGATCACGCGACCAGCCAGCGCATCCGCAGTGGACGTCCAAGACTGCGGCAAACGTACGAGCGGCAAAGCCATCAGTGCTGCACTCCGGCCACTTCGGCCGCCATGCGGGCGAGTTCACCGGAGACCTTCAAGTCTTCGACGATGTCGCAGCCACCGATCAGCTCACCCTGGATAAACAGCTGCGGAAACGTCGGCCAGTTGGCGTAGTGCGGCAGTGCGGCACGCACTTCCGGATCGGCCAGCACGTTCACGGCATGGAATTCCGCGCCCGCCTCCCGCAGCGCCTGCACGGCGCGGCTGGAGAACCCGCACATGGGGAACTGCGGCGTACCCTTCATGAAGAGCACGATGGCGTGATCACCCAATACGGCCTTGATTCGCTCGTTAACGTCCATAGTCTTTTCATTCATCATTACAATGCATGTAGGTCGATAGTGTAACAGTCGTGTATCGGTGGTCGTCTGACCGCCCCGATGCGACCCCATCCTTAGCCAACGCCCAGGAGCCACAACATGGCGATCGAACTCCCCGCCCTGCCCTACGAAAAGAACGCGCTCGAACCGCACATCTCCGCCGAGACCCTGGAGTATCACTACGGCAAGCATCACCAGGCCTATGTGACCAACCTCAACAACCTGATCAAGGGTACTGAGTTCGAGAGCGCCCCCCTGGAGGACATCATCAAGAAGTCGTCCGGTGGCGTGTTCAACAACGCGGCCCAGATCTGGAACCACACCTTCTATTGGCACTCGCTGAGCCCGACCGGCGGCAAGGAGCCGACCGGCAAGCTGGCCGATGCCATCACCAAGGCATTCGGCTCGGTGGAGAAGTTCAAGGAAGAGTTCACCAAGTCAGCCGTCGGCAATTTCGGCTCGGGCTGGACCTGGCTGGTGCAGCGTGCGGACGGCTCGCTGGGCATCGTCAACACCTCCAACGCC
>DASXND010000296.1:0-3412 GCA_036495265.1 Dyella sp. | reverse complement strand
TTCATCAATGGCGAGTTGTGGGGTAAGCCGTCGGACGTGCCCTGGGCGATGATTTTCCCGAATGCGCCGGATCGTTTGCCGCGTCATCCCTCGCAGCTGTACGAGATGCTGTTGGAGGGCGTGGTGATGTTCAGCTTCCTCTTCCTGGTCTCGATGAAACCCCGGCCGCGTTACCTGATGTCAGGCCTGTTCGCGTTGATGTACGGATGTTTCCGCTTTGCGGTCGAGTTCGTCCGCGTGCCCGATCCGCAGCTCGGTTATCTGGCCTGGGGCTGGTTGACCATGGGGCAGATCCAATCGCTGCCCTTGATCCTCGTGGGTGTCGTGTTGATCGTGATGTCGCGCAAGGCGCCGACCTTGCGCCCTTACGCGGTTTCGCTGCCGGGCAAGGAGTAAGCGCATGCGTGCCTATCTGGATTTATTGCAACATGTGCTCGATCACGGCACCGAAAAGGACGACCGCACCGGCACCGGCACGCGCAGCGTTTTCGGCTGGCAGATGCGCTTCGATCTGGCGCAGGGGTTTCCGCTGGTCACGACCAAGAAACTGCATTTGAAATCGATCATCCACGAGCTGATCTGGTTCCTGCGCGGCGAAACCAATACGGCCTACCTGAAGGAACACGGCGTCAGCATCTGGGACGAATGGGCCGATGCCAACGGCGAGCTTGGGCCGGTGTATGGCAAGCAGTGGCGCGCATGGCCGACCGCCGACGGCGGCGTGGTGGATCAGATCCGCTGGGTGGTGGACGAGATCAAGCGCAATCCCGATTCGCGCCGCCTGCTGGTGAGCGCGTGGAATGTCGGCGAGCTGCCGAAGATGGCCTTGATGCCGTGTCACGCGCTGTTCCAGTTCTACGTGGCGGACGGCAAGCTGAGCTGCCAGCTTTACCAGCGGTCCGGCGACATTTTCCTGGGCGTGCCTTTCAACATCGCCAGCTACGCGCTGCTGACCCACATGATCGCCCAGGTGTGCGATCTGGGCGTGGGCGATTTCGTGCACACCCTGGGCGACGCGCACCTGTACAACAACCACCTCGAACAGGCGCGCCTGCAGCTGTCGCGCGAGCCGCGCCCGTTGCCGCGACTGGAGCTCAATCCGGGGGTACGATCACTGTTCGACTTCCGCTTCGAGGACGTGGCCATCAGCGGCTACGAGCCGTACCCGGCAATCAGGGCGCCGGTGGCGGTGTAAACCCGCAAACAACCCGTGGATGCGTCATCGCATCCTGCTAAAATCGATCGCCGCGGGGCCTCTGGCCGGCTGCCGCGCGCTGCTCCAACCGTCGATGACCCAAGGATTTTCATGGCTATTTCGTTGATTGCCGCTCTGGATGAGAACTTCGCCATCGGCCGCAAAGGTCAGCTCCCCTGGCATCTGCCGGACGACCTGCGCTGGTTCAAGCAGCTCACCCTCGGCAAGTACGTGCTGATGGGTTACAACACGGCCGTCGCCGTGGGCCGCGCCTTGCCGGATCGCACGAACCTGGTGCTGAGCCGCAAGCACGAGGCGCCGTTTCCGGGCCAGATCACCGTGCGTTCCCTGGCCGAGGGCCTGGCCAGGGCCGGCGGCACCGGGCTGATGGTGATTGGCGGCGGGGCGGTCTATAACGAGGCGCTGCCGCAGGCCAAGCGCCTCTATCTGACCTGGGTCAACGGGGCGGTCGATGGCGCCGATACGTTCTTCCCAGGCGTGCATTTCAGCGACTGGACCGAAGTCTCGCGTACGCATCACAAGAAGGATGCCGATCACGCCTATGACTTCGACATGGTCGAGTACATTCGCAACGCCTGACCCAGGCGGCCCACCCATGGCCTTCTCCAGGTGAGCCGAGCCATGCACGTGATGGCCGGCGTGCTGCTGGATGCCCGCGGCCGTGTGTTGCTGGCCCAGCGGCCGCCTGGCAAGCATCTGGCGGGGCTGTGGGAATTTCCCGGTGGCAAGTTGGATGCGGGCGAGATGCCGGCCGCCGGGCTCGTCCGCGAATTGCGCGAAGAGCTGGGTATCGAGGCGCAGATCAGTGATCCGGTGATCCGTGTGCCGTGGCGCTACGGCGACCGATCCTTGCTGCTCGACGCCTGGACGGTCCGTCACTGGCATGGTGAACCGATGTCGCTGGAGGGGCAGGCGCTGCAATGGTGCGATCCCGCGGGCATCGATCCGGCCATCTTGTCGCCGGCCGATCGGTCGATCCTGCGAGCACTGCAGCTGCCGGCGCGCTATCCGATCACGCCCGCCGAAGTACCTCCCGAGGCGTTCGAGGCTTGGCGGCATCGCCTGGTCGAGGCCATCGAGCACGGCCTGCGCCTGGCCTTGCTGCGTTTTCCGTTATGGGCGCCTGAGCGTGTGCATGAACTGGCAGCAGCCTTGTTGCCGGTGGCGCGGGCGCGAGGCGCACACATACTTCTGAGTGGCGATGTCGCGGGGGCGCTCGAGCTCGGTAGCGGTGTTGGCGTACAGCTCAAGGCCTTTCAGCTGTCCTCCCTGGAAGACCGGCCGCTCCCTTTAAGCCAACTGGTGGGTGCCAGCTGCCATGACGAGATTGAGCTCGCCCGGGCGTCGCGGTTCGCCGATTTCGCGACGCTGTCACCCGTGTCAGCCACCGCAACCCATCCCGGTGAGGTCCCCCTGGGTTGGCCGGCGTTCCAGTCGATGCTCGAAGCCGCTTCCGTGCCGGTCTATGCGCTTGGCGGCATGACTGAAGACGATACTCAGGTGGCTCGACAGGCGGGCGGGCAGGGCGTGGCCGGCATCCGCGGCTTCTGGTGAGGCCGGCTCTGGTGATGGACGCTCAGCGCGTGGCTTCAGCCAAGGCCAGGTAGCGCGTGTGCAACTGCGACACGGCCTGGTCCAGCGCCGCTTCGTCGCCGTGGTTTTCGATGACATCGTGGGCAAGCATCAACCGCTCCGTGCGATAGGCCTGGCGTTCGATCATGCGCCGCGCCAAGGCTTCATCGATGCCGTCGCGCTGTACCAGCCGCTCGAGCTGCATGGCTTCGGGCGCGTCGACCACCAGCACCCGGTCCACCCAGCGGTAGTGGTCCAGGTTTTCCGCCAGCAACGGAATCGCCAGCAGGCAATAGGCGCCGCGATCAGCGTGGGCGTGCTCGTGTAACCAGGCGCGTACGCGCGGGTGAATGATGGCCTCGAGCGCGCGCCGTGCCTCGTCGTCGCCAAACACGCGTTTGCGCATGGCGGCGCGGTCCAACTGGCCAGTGCTGTCGAGCACCTCGCTGCCAAAGTGGTCGACGACGGCCTGTAGTCCCCCGGTACCGGGAGCGATGACCTCGCGCGAGGCCACGTCGGCGTCGTAGACATGGATGCCCAGCGCTTCGAAGCGTCGCGATACGGCGCTCTTGCCGGCGGCGACGCCGCCGGTCAGTGCGACTACGAAGCTGCGGCGCTGTCCAC
>DASXND010000295.1:0-2920 GCA_036495265.1 Dyella sp. | reverse complement strand
CCGGCGCGCCGGCATGAATTCCGACAGATAGGTGAAGACGAGCGGCACCTCGGCGCCGAGACCGACGCCCTGCAGGATCCGCAGTGTGACAAGCGACGTCTGGTTCCACGCAGCCGCAGTCGCCAGACTCAGCACACAATACATCAGGATCGACCCGATCATCGCACGACGCCGGCCATAGCGATCGGCGACCACGCCGATCAGCGTCGAGCCGACGAACATGCCCAGAAATACGCTCGACGCGAGAAAGCCGGCCTGCGCGCCGGTCAGTGCAAAGCTCGCGACGATGCTTGGCAACACCAGCCCCATCATATTGATGTCGAAGCCATCGAAAAAGTGGCCGAGCGCAACTGCCAGATACATCCGCACATGCGTGGGCGTAAATGCCGAGCGGTCAAGACTGTCGAGCAACCGATTGGCATCGCCGGCGGAGTCCGGCGGCACGCTCGCGATCCGTGGATCGGAGCGGGTGACTTCTGGACTGGCCACGGCGATTTCCCCTTTCTGATTGTCGAATATGTCAGAGCATTTGAGCGTGTACTTTACTTATTGTCAAGCATCAAGACAAAATGTCTAATCCGCGCGCGCGACATTGCTGGCCCGGTCCTTATAGTCGGACGCCGGCCTCAGAGTCGCGCCCGATCAGCGTGTCCCGCGGCCGCACCAGCAGCCAGGAGGCGGGAAGCAGACATGACCAATCAGATAGGGGTAGGAAACGGCGATCGCCGTCCCCTCCCTCCGAACCCGCTGTGCGGTTTTCCCGCGACGGGCTCTCCAGTCAGTTGTTTCCACATCGGGATTGGCGCGCCAATCGAAGGGCTTCGGTCGGATCTTCCTCTAGCCCAATTGACCGCCTTCGCCTGATCTATCAAGGCACGCGGGCATTTTTTTGGCGATCGTTTGCTGAATTATTGGCATGTACTCTGCGAGTGGCCGTCGATCGTGGCTCCTGAACACCGGGTATATGATAAGTAGTACATAATTAATAAAACTGTCTAATTTAAGGCATCCTGATCAGCTTCATGAACTCTCCCGTAGTACGCGTTGAGCTTGACACGGGGCCGGTCTGTTTCTATAACGACTGGCATGTATATCCACACCGTCCCGAACCGCAATTCGCCACCCGCGATCCTCCTGCGCGAAGGCTTTCTCGTCGACGGCAAGGTCAAGAACCGCACCCTCGCAAACCTCACCCATTGGCCCGCGGAACGGGTTGAAGCGCTGCGCCGGACCTTGCGTGGCGAGTTCGATGGGGTCGCCGGCGAGCCCCAGTGCGGCGCCATCTTCGGTGTGCTGTTTGCCCTGAAGCAGCTCGCCGACCAGCTCGGCATCAGTCGGGCGCTCGGCCGCACCGAGGAGGCCAGACGTGCCCTGTTCCTGGTGCTCGCCCGTATCGCCCATGGCGGCTCGCGCCTGTCGGCCGTGCGCTGGGCACGCCAGCACGCCACCGAAGACCTGCTTGGACTGGCGCCCTTTGACGAGGATGATCTGTATGCGAGCCTGGACTGGCTGGCCAGCCGCCAGCCGCTCATCGAGCAGCGCCTGTACGAGCACTACCGGCAACGCAGCGGCCAGACGCCGGTGCTGCTGCTCTACGATGTGACCTCCAGCTACCTGGAAGGCGAGTGCAATGAGCTGGGCGCGTTCGGCTACAACCGGGATGGCAAGCGCGGCAAGCAGCAGATCGTGATCGGCCTGCTGACGGCCGCCGATGGCGAGCCGCTCGCGGTGCGGGTGTTTGAGGGCAATACCAGTGATCCGGCGACCGTGGCCGAACAGATCCGCCTGCTGCGCAAGCAGTTTGAGGTTGAGGACGTGGTGCTGGTGGGCGATCGCGGGATGATCAAGGCAAAGGGCAAGCAGGCGCTGGCCGATGAAGGCTGGCGCTACATCAGCGCGTTGACCAACGCGCAGATCCGCAGCCTGCTCAAGAGCCAGGTGCTGCAGCCCGGACTGTTCGACCAGGCGCTCTGCGAGGTCGAGCATGACGGCAGGCGCCTGATCCTGAGGCGCAATGAAGCGGTGCGCCATCGCGAGCAGAAGCGGCGTGCGGACAAGCTCGCGCGGCTGCAGCAGAAGATCCGCGAGCGCAACGCCTTTGTCGGTGAACACGCACGGGCGCAGCCCGAGGCTGGACTGCGGCAGTTGCAGGAGTGGGTCCGGCACCACAAGCTCAACCGCTTCGTGACGCTGAGCCTGCAGGAGGGCGGCATCGAGTGCAGCATCGATGAGCAGGCGGTGGCCGATGAGGCGCTGCTTGACGGGTGCTATACGCTGGAGACCAACGTGAGCCGCGCGCACCTGGATGCGGCCAGCGTCGATGCACGCTACCGCGACTTGCAGCAGGTTGAACGCAATTTCCGCACGCTCAAGACCGGTGGCCTGGAGGTGCGTCCGATCTTCCTGCGCAAGGCCGAGCGCACCCGGGCGCACGTGTTCATTGCCATGCTGGCGCTGAAGATTACGCGGTGCTTCGAACAGAAGTTGCACGACGCCTTTGGCACCACCGATGACGATGCCCACGCGGTGGACCTCGACGAAGCGCTGCTCGCCCTGTCCCGTCTCACGTACCTGCACTACGGGATCAACGGGCAGCAGACGACCCGCCTGCCGCGCCTCGATCCCCAGCAACATGCCGTCTTTCAGGCTCTGGGACTGGACTTCCCCGGGACCGGGGCGACGACGTTGGCAGTACGCCCTGCCGCGTAACTCCCCGAATAATCTTTAATATTCAACGGCTTGAAGGAACTCTTGCGCGCCCTGCCAGGAGGAAGATCCGTCAGACATACGCATGGCCCTCTCCTTGCTGAAATGCCTGCAAACAACATGCAGCGGGGAACATCATGGGCGAATTCCTGCCGGACTATCTCATCCGGGAACAGGCGGCCGTCGGCGCGCTGGTCGGGTTCGGCGTGCTGCG
>DASXND010000294.1:0-5828 GCA_036495265.1 Dyella sp. | reverse complement strand
CCACGGATGCCATAGGCCAACTCATCGGCGCTGCGCGGATAGGCGAAATCCGGCGAGGTATCGCGATAGTCCCCGCGCTCCAGCGCGAGTATGTTGATGCCGGCATCGGCCAGCTCCATGGCCATGATCGCGCCGGTCCAGCCGAAGCCGACGATCACCACGTCGACCGGTTTCATACGCGTCATGACTTCGCCCCTTTGATGGACACGGGACCGAGCGGATAGACCTTGCCGGGCTGTTCGATCCAGTCGGCGAAGTCGGCGCGTGCACCGGGGAAACCGATCATCTTCCAGCTGCCCATGTTCTTGTTGCCGCCATACATCGGGTCGGCGAAATAGCCTTCCTTGGTATTGGTCAGCAGTAACGAGAAGAACGCGGTGGCAGGCAGCTGGTCGAGCTTGATATCGCCTTTCTCCAGGCCATGCAGCACCTCGTCGCGTTGCTCGGGTGTCAGGGCAGAGAAGCGCTGGTTGTGTTGCTTCTGGCACCAATCGTCGACGGCGGCGATACCGGTGCGATAGAGCTCGCGCGGCGCAAAGCGCAGTTGATAGCCCAGCGTGGGCGGCGTATTGGGCACAACCGGCCCTTGCATGTACCAGAGGCCGCCATGTCCGTAGGCATCGTCCATCTGCCGATCGAGAAACTCGGGTACGCCCAGTTCCAGTGCGCCGGGTCCGTCTTCGCTGGAGGGAATCAGTCGATCCACCGCCGCCTGGATGAACTCCCATTCGGGCGCGTTGAAGTAGTGGGGCGTATAGGCGGGTCCCGCTGCCGCTGCCGTAGAGCCGGCCTGGGACTGCGCGATCGCCGAGGTTCCAAGCAGGCTCACCGCCGGAACGGCAACCAGTGACTGCCGAAGAAAATCGCGCCGAGACGACGAGCCGAGCTTATCGGACATGGCATTCCCCGGGCGCTGAAAAAACCCCGTTCATGCTCGCTTGCCGGATGAATGCAAAACGTGAAGGCTCCGGCCCCATGCGTCGAACTCGCTGGAGCGCTGGCGCTTTGGAATTCCGTGTTTCGATAGGTAGCCGCTGCCTTCACAGTGAGTCGACCGGCGGCCTTGTCACAATCAAGAAGCAGGCGGCGGTGGCGATTTCGGAAGCGTGGCTGGCGACGGCGAGTGGATGCTCCGCGAGGACTCGTGCCATGCTGATTCCACGCCAGCGCGTGGTCAGCGACGACGGATGCCATGGACACTTCACGCGAACAAAGCCAGCTGCGCCTTTCCATCGTTCTGGCCTTGCTCGTGGGCGTGGCAAGCGTGGTGGCGGGTCTGTTCATGCGCTCGCAAGCGATCGCCTTCGATGGCTTCTATTCGCTGGTCGATGCCGTGCTTACCGGTGGTTCACTGGCCGTTTCCCGCCTGGTCGCCAGCGAAGGCAGCCGGCGCTTCCAGTTTGGGTATTGGCATCTCGAGCCGTTGATCGTGGTGTTCAACTCGGCCGTGCTCGCCGTCGTTTGCAGCTACGCGGCCTTCACCGCCGTGCACGACCTGCTCACCGGTGGTCACGAGCTGGCGTTTGGTATCGGTGCTGCCTGGGTGGCGTTTGTAGGCGTGTTCTGCATGGGCATGGCGTTCTACATGCATCGGCACGCTGTCGCGCTGGGCTCGGTCCTGCTGCAGGTGGATATGCGCAGCTGGTTTATCAGTGGCTGCATCAGCATCGCCGTGCTGGCGGGTTTCGGCATCGCCGCCGTCATCAAGGGCGGCCCGCTTGATCACTGGACGCGCTATATCGACTCCACCATCCTGCTCCTGCTCACGCTCGCACTGCTGCCCCTGCCGCTGAAGACTCTGTGGCATGCATTGCGCGAGGTACTGCAACTGGCGCCGGACGAGCTGGACAACCGCGTGCGCACGGTGATGGAGGCCATGGTGAAGGAGTACGGCTATCTGCGATTCGATAGTTACGTCGCCAAGATCGGCCGCATGCGCTTCATCGACATCCATATCCTGGTCGAGCCGTATCGACCGCTGGGTACGATGGGTGAGATGGACGCCGTGCGCAGCGCTATTGCCGCGCGTCTGGGCAGCGACATCCGGGCGGAATGGCTGACCATCACCTTCACCAGTAAACGCGAGTGGATGTAACGGCCGGCCATGGGCCGCCGGCGACAATGACCTCAGGCCAGCCGTTGCAACCAATCGCCCAGTTGCTTGAGTACCTGACTGCGCGCGGGTTCCGCTTCGTTGAACAACTCGTGGTACAGCGCATCGAAATAGCGTGTGGTGAGCTTCTGGCCAGCCCATGCGCCCGCGGCGAAGTCGCGGCTGCCTGAGGGATCGACCAGCCGGTCGGCACCGGCTACCAGCAGCAGCGTGGGCATACGCAGCTGAGACGAGTCGCCAATGGAGCTCTCGCCGGCGCGGAAAATGAAATCGGCCATGCGCGGCGTTATCCAGCGATGCCGCAACGGATCGCCACGGTAGGCCTGCTGCACCTGCTGGTCATGCGAGAGCTCGTCGAACGACAGCCCGTTAGGCAGGGGCAGATTTGGCACGACATGGGCGAGCAGGGCGGCCAGGCGCCGCAGCCAGGCATGCTCCCAACTCCGGAACGCCGGCGAGCAAAGTACCAGTGCGGGCGGCTGCACGCGCTGATCGAGCACGGCGCGTGCCGCCACCAGACCACCCATGCTGTGGCCTAGCAGCAAGGGTGGGCGGGGCAGGCCAGAGGCATAGTCGTTGTAGACCGTGGCCAGGTCTTCGAGCAGGTCATCGCTGTGGCGCATCGCCCCGCGTATGCCTGGCGTCTGGCCGTGGCCGCGCTGGTCGTAGCTGCGCACGGCATAGCCGCGCGTGCGGAACCACAGCGCCAGCCGCTGATAGCGGCCGCTGTGCTCACCCAGGCCGTGCACGATCAGTACTGCATCCTGGCTGCGGGCATAGGGCCAGTCGCGCACGAACAGGCGTTGGCCATCGGCCATGGTCAGGTGTTGGGAGCTGTCGCTGCCCTGGTCGCCCGGGTGGTTCACATCGCGGCCTTGTTGGGAAAGGCCGAATTCTGCATCAAGTGGAGGACGCTGTGGCCGCCCGCGGCGCGTGGGAGACTCGGCGGCGCCTTCCACGGGTCGCCCGACGCCGGCCACCTCGCGGGAGGACGGGTGCATGATATCGGGTGCGTGTTGCCAAACGGCCCTGAAACCCCCATCTCGAATCCATCGCCGAACTGCCCGGACACCAGCCCAAGTCCATGCCACTGCACGATTTCCATCCCGCCGTCGCGACCTGGTTCCAGGGCGCGTTCGCCGCGCCCACGCCGCCGCAAAAGGCAGCGTGGCCGGCCATTCGCGCGGGCCGGCATACCCTGGTCGCGGCACCTACGGGCTCGGGCAAGACGCTAACGGCCTTCCTTTCGGCCATCGACATGCTGGTGCGCGAAGGCCTTGCCCATGGCGGCGCGCTGCCGGATGTCACCTCGGTGGTCTACGTCTCGCCGCTGAAGGCACTCTCCAACGATATCCGCATCAATCTGGAAGCCCCCCTGGAAGGCATTCGCGCGGAGCTCGCCAAGCTGGGGCTGCCGGACGTGGCGATCCGCACGGCCGTGCGTACCGGCGACACACCGCAGTCCGAGCGCACCTGGATGCGCAAACAGCCACCGCACATCCTGGTCACCACACCGGAGTCGCTGTACATCCTGCTCGGCTCCGAATCCGGTCGCGCCATGTTGGGCAGCACGCGTACCGTCATCATCGACGAAATCCACGCCATCGCTTCGAGCAAGCGCGGGGCGCATCTGGCGCTCTCGCTGGAGCGCCTGGAGTCGCTATGCCAGCGGCGTTTGCTGCGCATTGGCTTGTCGGCGACGCAAAAGCCGATTGAAGAGGTAGCGAAGTTTTTAATCGGAGCGCGCCCCCTTCTCCCTCTCCCCTGCGGGGAGAGGGTTGGGGTGAGGGGCCAATCTAGAGAAGGCGCTTCAGAAGAGCCTGCTTTGAAAAACCTCATCGCAAGCACCCGCCCCTCATCCGTCCCTTCGGGCCACCTTCTCCCAGGCGGGGAGAAGGAAGACGTCTGCATCATCGACGTCGGCCACACCCGTCAGCGCGACCTCGCCATCGAAGTTCCCCCCGTCCCGCTCGAAGCCGTCATGTCCAACGACTGCTGGGAGCTGGTCTACAACCGCCTCGCCCAGCTAGTGGAGTCGCATCGCACCACGCTCGTCTTCGTCAATACGCGACGCATGGCCGAGCGCGTGTCGCGGCATCTCTCCGAACGCCTGGGCAAGCCGGCGGTCGCCGCGCATCACGGCAGCCTCGCCAAGGAACAGCGTCTGGATGCCGAGCAGCGTCTCAAGCGCGGCGAACTTTCCGTGCTGGTCGCCACCGCATCGCTGGAGCTGGGTATCGACATCGGCGATGTCGACCTGGTTTGCCAGCTCGGCTCGCCCCGATCCATCGCCGCATTTCTGCAGCGCGCCGGTCGCTCTGGCCATGCGGTGGACGGCACACCGAAGGCGCGGCTGTTTCCCGCCACGCGCGATGACCTGGTCGAATGCACGGCGTTGCTCGACTGCGTGCGACGGGGCGAGTTGGACGCGTTGATCCAGCCGCCGCAGCCGCTGGATGTACTCGCGCAACAAATCGTCGCCGAAGTGGCCTGCCGGGAATGGAGCGAGGATGCGCTGTTCGCCATGGTGCGCGGCGCCCATCCCTATCGCGAACTTACGCGTGAGCAATTCGACGCCACGGTGCGCATGTTGGCGGAGGGTTTTGCCACGCCGCGCGGCCCGCGCGCAGCCTATATCCATCGCGATGCCGTGCATGGCCAGCTGCGCGCCCGACGCGGCGCACGCTTGACCGCGGTAACCTCGGGCGGCGCCATCCCCGATACCGCCGATTACCTCGTCGTGCTGGAACCCCAGGCCACCATCATCGGCACGGTGAACGAAGACTTCGCCGTCGAGAGTCTGGCAGGTGACGTATTCCAGCTCGGCAACACCAGCTATCGCATCCAGCGCGTCGAGCGCGATCGTCTGCGCGTGGAGGATGCGCAAGGCGTGCCGCCGAATATCCCGTTCTGGCTGGGCGAGGCGCCGGGTCGCACGGCCGAGCTATCGCATGGCGTATCGCGCCTGCGCGAGGAAATCGCCACCCGCCTCGATGACGGCGGTGTAGCGGCTGTCATGCATTGGTTGCAACACACACTCGGCCTGAGCGACGCGGCGGCACAGCAACTCACCGACTACCTCGCTGCGGCCAAGACCGCACTCGGCGTCTTGCCGACGCAGAACACCCTGGTATTCGAACGCTTCTTCGACGAGTCGGGCGGCACCCAGCTCATCATCCATACGCCCTGGGGCAGTCGCATCAATCGCGCCTGGGGCCTCGCGCTGCGCAAACGCTTCTGCCGACAGTTCAACTTCGAGCTGCAGGCGGCCGCGACCGAAGACGCCATCGTGCTGTCACTGTCTACCAGCCACAGCTTCCCGCTGGAAGAAGTGGCGCGCTACCTGCATTCCGGCTCGGCTGAGCAGGTGCTGATCCAGGCATTGCTGGATGCACCGCTGTTCCCTGCGCGTTGGCGCTGGAATGCCACCACCGCGCTGGCCTTGCCGCGCTTCCAGGGTGGCCGCAAGGTGCCGCCGCCCTTGCAGCGCATGAAGAGCGAAGACCTGCTCGCCGCCGTGTTTCCCGATCAGGTGGCCTGCCTGGAAAACATCGCTGGCGAGCGCGAGATTCCCGATCATCCACTGGTCAACCAGACCCTGCACGACTGCCTGCGCGAAGCGATGGATGTGGATGGCCTGCTGCATATCCTGCATGGCTTGGAGGACGGCTCGATCACCGTAGTCGCCCGCGATCTCGCCGCTCCCAGCCCCTTG
>DASXND010000293.1:0-10660 GCA_036495265.1 Dyella sp. | reverse complement strand
AGCAGGCTGCCCGGCGTGGCGGCGACGCGCAGATGGCTATCGTCCTGGGCCGGTCCGACCTTCAGGCGCTCGCCGTCGACCGTAACGGACAAGGCCAGCTCGGGCCCGCGCAGATGCAGCTGCACGCTGCGGCCATCCAGTGCGGCGAGACGCGTGACCGTGTCCGGATCGAGCGACAAGGTGTGGTTGAGTGCGGCTTCCAGCGCGCGGCCGGCGAGCGCGCGAAGCGGGCGTGGGAGCAGGGAGCGGGAGACGGCTTCAGTCATGGCGGGCATTGTAGCGGCTCACCGCTTATTGCCTCTTCTCCCCTTTGAGGAGAGGACTGAGGTGAGGGGCGGGTGCTCGCGGGATTGCTTCAGAAGAGCGTGCTCTGAACCAGCCGAATCGCAAGATTGGCCCCTCACCCCAGCCCTCTCCCCACAGGGGAGAGGGAGCAAGTTCGCTAGCCCGCGCCCACAAAACCCAATTGCCGCCACGCCTCATACACCGCCACGGCAACGGTGTTCGAGAGGTTGAGGCTGCGGCTGTTCGCGTGCATCGGCAGACGCAGGCGCTGCGCCTCGGGAATGGCATCGAGCACCTCGCCGGGCAGGCCGGCGGTCTCGCAACCGAATAGCAAGGCGTCCCCTTCGCTAAAGCGGGCATCCACGTGGGCAACGCGGCCGCGTGTCGAGAAGGCGAACACGCGTGGCTGGCCGATGCTCTGCAGGCAGCTGGCAAGATCGTCATGCACGGCCAGCTGCGCATATTCGTGGTAGTCGAGGCCTGCGCGTCGCAGGCGGGCATCGTCCAGCGCGAATCCCAGCGGGCGAATCAGGTGCAAGGTCGCGCCGGTGTTGGCGCAAAGCCTGATTACATTGCCGGTGTTCGGCGGTATCTCGGGTCTGAAAAGAATGACATGCAGCATCCGGCCATTATCGGGGTTCGTGCGCGCCCCATACAGCGTCGAAACGGATGAGCGTCCGTGCTCAGCCGTTGATCCGCGGGCACACGATGCCGTCGGGCGGCAGGGCGCAGGGAGTTGGGGTGGCGATCAGCAGCTGACCGGCGCTACCGGCGGCGGCGAGACGAACGGCGTCCGGCGAGGCGGTCACCATGGCGCCAAGCACCAGGCCGCAAACCAGCAGGCAGACGACGAAGAGGCCGCGCAGCAAAAACGATTCGAATTTCATGATCATATCTCCGATGAAAGTGGGTGAGTCCTACACGGTAGATATGGCAAGCAGCGTGCCAACCCCTCGCCTGCACTTAAGGCAATGAATTTATTGACCTTGTTCGCGGCGTGACATGCGCGCCTGGCTGTCCGCGGACAGCAACCGAGCAGAATCGGACAGCCCGGCGGACAGTCCGGCAGAGCCTAGGGCGGGTTCACCCTAATCAAGTGGTGCGCGTTGCCTTGCCCAGGTCGTCAGGTGGTAGTGCGTCGCGCAGGGCAGGCTGGCTGCCTGGCCAAGCGGTGCGCTGCCGCCTGGCGGCCTGGGCAAGGCAACCCTACGGGCCGGGTCTGTTTGCCCGCATGCCGGCGTCATCACTCGGTTGTGTACGGACGTACACGCCCTCGTTCTTCCTTGGCCTGCGCGCAAACAGCTCCCGGCGCGCGCCACTTGATTAGGGTGAACACGCCCTAGACACCCCTGTCATTGGTCATTTGCCAAGGTGCAAGGCCACCGATAGCCTCCGAGTGTTCATTCTGCGAAACAGGAGTGTCGCCATGGCAAGAAAGCCCCTCGCCCTGCTCGTTGCAGGGCTACTTAGCGTTTCGGCCGGCTTGCCGGTCATCGCGGCGCCGAATCTGGCGAGCGAGCAAGCCGCTCACGCGGTTCCGGATATCGCCTATACCCGCTTCACCCTGCCCAACGGGCTGACCGTGGTGGTGCATGAAGATCACAAGGCGCCCGTCGTCGCCGTGAGCATCTGGTATCACGTCGGTTCCGCCGACGAGCCCACCGGCAAGACCGGTTTCGCCCACCTGTTCGAACACTTGATGTTCTCCGGTTCGGAGAACCACAAGGGCACCTATTTCCAGCCGTTCGAGCTGGCGGGCGCCACGGACATGAACGGCACGACCTGGTTCGACCGCACCAACTACTTCGAAACGGTACCCACCACGGCGCTGGACATGGCGCTGTGGATGGAGTCGGACCGCATGGGCCATTTGCTGGGCGCGATCGGCCAGAAAGAGCTCGATACGCAGCGCGGCGTGGTGCAGAACGAAAAGCGCCAGGGCGAGAACCGTCCGTATGGCCGCGTCGACCAGAACATCCTGTCCAACACCTATCCCGGTAATCACCCCTACCAGCACGACACCATCGGTTCGATGGCCGACCTCAATGCAGCGTCGCTGGCCGATGTGAAGCAGTGGTTCCACGACTATTACGGCGCTGCCAACACCACCCTGGTGCTGGCCGGCGACATCACGGTGGAACAGGCCCGGGCGAAGGCCGAGAAGTATTTCGGCGACATTCCGGCCGGTCCGGCCGTGCCGCGCCAGCAGGCATGGATCACCCCGCTGGGCAAATCCACGCGTGGGGTGCAGCACGATCACGTGGCGCAGCCGCGCATCTATCGCACCTGGGTGGTGCCGCAGTTGGGCAGCGATGATTCGATCCAGCTCGAACTGGCCTCCACCGTGCTGGGTGGCGGCAAGACCTCGCGCCTGTATCAGCGCCTGGTCTATCAGGACAAACTGGTGGACAACGTGTCGGCGAGCATCTCGCCGTTCGCCCTGGCCAGTCACTTCCAGATCCAGGCCGATGTGAAGAACGGTGTGGACCCGGCCAAGGTCGAAGCGGTCATCACCGAGGAGCTCAATCGATTCCTCGCCGAAGGTCCGACGGCGGACGAGCTGGAGCGAGCCAAGATCGGCAATCGCGCGGGCTTCGTGCGCGGGCTGGAAAAGGTCGGTGGCTTCGGCGGCAAGGCGGTGATCCTGGCTGAGGGTCAGGTCTATCGCGGTGATCCGGGTGCCTACAAGAAGGACCTCGAACGCGCCGATGCCGCCACCGCGGCGAGTGTGAAGGCGGCCGCCAACAAGTGGTTGAGCAAGGGCGACTACCTCCTCACCGTGTTGCCTGCTAACAAGGACTTCAATCCGGATACCGAAGACGCCAAGGTCGTCGCGCTCAACCCAGCCGAAGGTCGCCCGACGCCCAAGCTGCCGGCCAAGCACGACTACGCCGTGGCCAAGGGCCAGCTCGACCGCAGCACCGGCGTGCCGCAGGTCAGCCAGTTCCCGGACCTCAGTTTCCCGACGCTCGAGCGCGGCAAGCTCAAGAACGGCATCGAAGTGGTGCTGGCCCAGCGCCACACCGTTCCGGTGACGCATGTGCAGCTGATGTTCGACGCCGGCTATGCCGCCGACCAGGGTCGCAAGCTCGGCACGGCCAGCTTCACCACCACGCTGATGAACGAGAGCACCAAGGATCTCGACTCGGTGGAAGTGGCCAAGCGCAAGCAGCGCCTGGGTGCGATTACCCGCGTCGGTTGCGGGCTGGACGCCTGCTCGGCCTCGCTCAACGCCATGAACGACCAGCTACAGCCGTCGTTGGAGCTGTTTGCCGATATCGTGCGCAACCCTGCGTTCAAAGGCGAGGACATCGAGCGCATTCGCGGCCAGTGGCTGGCCACGATCGCCCAGGAAAAGACCCAGCCGTCGGCCCTGGCCTTGCGCACCTTGCCGCCGCTGATCTACGGCGCCAACCACGCCTACGGCATTCCGTTCACGGGTACCGGCACCGAGCAGGCGATCAAGTCGATGCAGGCGGCCGATCTGGCAGCGTTCCAGAAAGACTGGTTGCGTCCCGACAACGTCAAGATCCTGGTGGCGGGTGACACCACGCTGCAGCAGATCATTCCTCAGCTCGAAGCCGCTTTCGGCGACTGGAAAGCCCCTGCCGGCGCGGTGCCGAAGAAGAACATCGCCAAGGTGTCCGCGCAGCCCAAGCCGCGTGTATTCCTGATCGACAAGCCGGATGCACCGCAGTCGCTGGTGCTCGCCGGCCTGCTGGCGCCGTCGAGCAAGGCGCCCAACGAACTGGCCATCGACATCGCCAATGGTGCGTTCGGCGGCAGCTTCACCTCGCGCCTCAACATGAATCTGCGTGAGGACAAGCGCTGGGCCTATGGTGCCTTCAGCTTCATGCGCGACGCGATCGGCCAGCGCCCGTTCCTGATGTATGCACCGGTGCAGACTGATAAAACCGCCGAGTCCGCCCGCGAAGTGCTGAAGGAGGCGTCCGACGTCATCGGGCCGCGTCCGCTGACCGAGCAGGAAGTGAACAAGATCAAGGACTCCAATATTCGCGGCCTGCCAGGCAGCTTCGAGACCAGCGCCGCGGTGCTGGGTGCAATGAGCGAGATCGTGCAGTTCGGCCGCCCGGACGACTACATCCAGACGCTCAAGGCGCGCACCGAGGCAGTCGGTCAACCCGATGCTCAGGCGGCGATCAAGGAGATCATTGCGCCGCCCGCCCTGACCTGGGTCATCGTCGGCGATCTCAAGAAGATCGAGCAGCCGATACGCGCCCTCAACCTGGGCGAGCTGCAAGTGATCGACGGCGACGGCAAGCCGGTAACATCAAAGTAAGTTCCTGTGGGGACTGTTCACGTTCCCGGGTTAGGATGGAGGCCGGGCGGGCAACCGCCTGGCTTTTTCATTTCCATGTTGCGGAGTAACCCATGCGCAAGACCCTGCTGCTGCTCCTTCCCATCGCGCTACTTGGCGCCTGCACCTGGGGCATCACCCTGGACGATGCTGCGAAGAACGTCCGCACGGCCTGGACCGGCGATGTGTCCTCCTGCCACGACCTGGGCAAGGTCACGGTGTCGGTGATGGACCATGTTGGTCCGGTCGATCGCAACGACATCAAGGTGCGCGACGAGCTGGAGGTGATGGCTCGCAATGAAGCGGCCAAGATGCATGCCGACACCATCAAGCCACTGGGCGACCTGACCGACGGTTCGCAGCCCTGGGGCGCCTACCAGTGCGGCACGGCGCAGCTGGCGCCGTCCAATCACCCGGCAGGCAAGCCGGCCAGCCCGTCCAGCGCTAGTGCGCCGGGAGCGTTCGAGACTTATCCGGTCAAGGGCGGATGACCTGAGCGGATTTCCCGACAAACAAAGGCGCCCTCGTGGCGCCTTTTTCACATCCAAGGGATGACGCTCTTGCACGTACTCCGTGACAGCCATAAAATTCATATGTAAATATTATATATATGTACTAATCAGGCCGGGGCCATGAGCAGCTTCCTTCCCACCGAACAGCGGTTGGCCGTCACCTGCCAGCGGTATCCTGCGTTTCCGCTGGAGCCTGCGGTGCTGATCCGGCTGGTCAAGCACATCTACAAACGTGTGCATGACGATGCCAACGCCATGCTGCGGCCCTACGGCATCAATCATCCCGAGTACAACCTGTTGATGATGCTCTACGGCACCACGAGCTATACGCTGCATCCGACCGAGCTGGCCGATGCGGCCGGTGAGAAGTCCGCCAACATCACCCGCCTTACCAATGAGCTTTGCGACAAGGGTTTGATCGAGCGTCACGCCAGCGACGAGGATCGCCGCAAAGTGTCGCTCACGCTGACCGCCGAAGGCATGGCGATGATCGAGAGCTTTCTGCCGGATGTGTGCGCGCTACTGGAACGGCAGGTGAGTGGCCTGCATCCGCGCGATATGGCGCAGCTGGAGCGCCTGCTGAAGAAATTCAGCGCGCAGTTGGAGCGCGAATAAACCATGTCGGCGGTTTCTCCGGATCTTCCTTCGAAGCGATCCTGGCCCTGGTTGGGGGAGTTCCTCACGGGCGAGCGGCAGGCGTGGATCTTCGTCTTCAAGTGCCTGCTGGCGTTCTACATCACCGCGTGGCTGGCGATGGTATTCCAACTGGAGCAGCCGTCGACAGCGATGATCACCGTGTCGATCGTGATGCATCCGCACAGCGGCATGGTGCTGGCCAAGAGTTTCTACCGTGCCATCGGCACGGTCGCCGGCAGTCTGTGTGGCTTGCTGCTGATGGCAGCGTTTCCGCAGCAGCGCGAACTGTTCCTGCTGAGCCTGTCGCTATGGGTCGGTTTGTGCGCGGGTGGCGCCGTGCTGTACCGCAACTTCATGTCCTACGGCTTCGTGCTGGCAGGCTATACCGCGGCCATCGTGGCGCTGCCGGCGATCAACAACCCGAATACCGTGTTCAATTCCGCCGTCATGCGCGTGAGCGAGGTGATGCTTGGCATCATCGTAGCCGGCCTGGTCAGCGACATGGTGCTGCCCGAACGCTTGCGCGAGGTGCTGCGCCGGAGTTCGCGCGAGCACTTCGGGCACTTTATCGAATTCGCACGTGGCAGCCTGGGTGGCCACATTCCGCGTTCCGAGATGGAGCAGGCGCATCTGCGTTTCGTGCGCGCCGCCGTGCAGCTGGAAGACCTGCGCTCGACCGTGATCTTCGAAGACCCGGAGGCGCGTGCGCGTAGCAGCCGTTTGCAACTGCTCAACCTGCGTTACATGGCAGCGGCCACCAGCTTCCAGTCACTGCATCATCTGATCAATCGGCTGCAGCGCAACAACCATCCGCGCACGGCGGGCGCCCTGATCAAGCTTTACGCGCCCGTCGGCGAGGCGCTTTCGCCGGCGTCCTCCGAAAGCGCGCAGCCGCGCCTGCTTGCCACCCGCCTGGAGGCGAGCGAGACCAGGTTGCCGGCATTGGCCGCGGAGCTGCGTGACGAGCTGCGCCAGGACCCTGAGCTGCTGTTGGAGTTCGACAGCGGCGCCACGCTGCTGCGCCGCTTTGTCAACGAGCTGCGCGACTTCACCGCGTTGGAGGCGACGCTGCGCGAAACGCAGGGACGCTTGCAGGGTACGGTGGAGCGCGTCGACTTCAAGCGTGCCAACGACTATGCCTCGCCGCTGATTGCGGTGGTGCGTACCTTCCTCACCATGCTCACGCTGAGCGTGTTCTGGTTAGCCACGGCATGGCCGTTCGGCCCCAATGCGTTGCTGTTGGCCACCATCTTCAGTGGCCTGTTGGCCACCTCGCCAGCGCCGCTATCAGCCACGGCAAACACATGGATTGGTTTCGCCCTGGGCATGGCTGCTGCCTACGTGGTGACGTTTTGGCTGCTGCCGGGCAGCGACGGTTTCATCATGCTGATCCTCGCTACCACGCCGCTATTGCTGATCGGGCCTTACCTCACTGCGCGCAACGCGACCCTGCCGGGCGTCGGCGCGGGCTATACCCTGGGCTTCGTCTACATCTTCGCGTTGAAGAACCCGATGGAGTACAACCCGGAGCGTTTCATCAACGATGGCATCGCTTCGCTGTTTGGCCTGATGATGAGCGGCGTGGCCTTCATGGTCATTCCGACGCTGATCGGCACGCGGTGGCTGCGCCGTCGCCAGCTGCAACAGCTGCGTCGACAGGTGACCTTCGCCGCCACCGCCCCGATGGAAGGCTTGCTCTATCGCTTCGAGAGCGCCAACCGCGATCTGTTTCAACAAGTCGTGTCATTCACCCAGCCGCGAAGCGAAGAATCAAAGGAGCTGTTGGCCTGGGCCCTGGCCGTGCACGACTGCGGCCGCGCCGTGCTCGAATTGCGCCAGGACATGCTGCATGCGGATTTGCCGCCATCGGTGCTGGAGACCATGCACAAAGCGGTGCTTGCGCTGGCCCAGTTGTATGACGAGCCGAACGCCGAGCGCTGGCAGCAAGCGGATCGCGCGGTCGACCATGCCATTACCCTGACCACACAGACCCTGCCGCAGGCGCGTGCCAGCTGTCAGCCGGCGCTGGCGCATCTGTTGCAGCTGCGCACGGCGCTGCGCGACGACGAGTCCGCGCTTGCGCCCTACATCGTCAAATCGCCTGAGTCATCCCATGCCCCGTGAAATCGCCCTCGCCGACGCGTTGGTGCCCAGCATCCTGCTGGTGTATCTCGGCTGCCTGCTGGTGCTGTGGGTGATCGACACCATCGTCGGTCGCTATGGCCTATACCGCTATGTCTGGCATCCCTCTCTCTTCCGCGTCGCCTTGTTCTTCTGTCTGTTCGGCGCTGCCGGCCTGTTGTTATACCCCTGAGTCATTGATATGAAGATCCAGACCCAGCCCTTGCTTCGATTCCTTATCACCGCCTTCGTCGTCGTGCTCGCGTTGTTGCTCGGCCATGCGCTGTGGCGGCACTACATGTATTCGCCCTGGACACGCGATGGCCGCGTGCGCGCTGAAGTGGCGCGCATAGCGCCCGATGTTTCCGGCCTGGTCACGCGGGTGGCGGTGGTCGACAACCAGGTGGTGAACAAGGGCGACGTGCTCTTCATCATCGACCCTGAGCGTTTCCATATCGCGCTGGCGCAGGCCCAAGCCAATCTTGCTGCCGCCGAAGCCAGTGCCCGGGCGGCCGGTGCCAATATCGACGCGGTGCTGGCCAGTGCCGCCGCGCGTAGGGCCGAATACGATATGCGCCAGGATCAGGCCAGGCGTCGCCAGGACCTGGCCGACGTCGTGCCCAAGGAAGAGCGTACCGACGCCCGATCCGCCGCCGATACTGCGCGCGCGATTTGGCAGCAGGCCCAGGCCAGTGGCCATCAGGCCACGGCGTCGCGTGAACAGGCGGAGGCGGCCGTGGTGCAGGCGCAGGTCGCCGTGGATCGCGCCAAGCTCGATCTCGCACGCACCGAAGTGCGCGCTCCGGTGGACGGTTACGTGACCAACCTCGATGTGCGCGTGGGTGACTATGCCGCTGCTGGCAGTCCGCGCCTGGCGCTGATCGATCGCCACAGCTATTACATCTATGGCTACTTCGAGGAAACCAAGTTGCCGAGCATTCGCGTGGGCGATCCGGTCGATATCCGTCTGCTGAGCGGCGGCGTACGCCTGAGGGGTCGCATCACCGGCGTCGCGCGCGGCATCACCGATCGCGACAACCCCACCGGCAGGGATTTGCTGGCCGACGTCAATCCGACGTTCAACTGGGTTCGCCTGGCTCAGCGCGTGCCGGTGCGCATCGACATCGACGAAACCAGCATTCCGGCCGATGTCGTGCTGGCGGCCGGCATGACCGCGAGCATCGATGTGCAACCGCGGCGAGTGCTGGATCGCGACAGCAACAGGGATAAGCCGTCGCCCTAGCGAAACGCCTGGAACGCCACCAGGGCGCACCAAGCGTTCATATCATGCGATCCATGGATGGGCCCGCGCCGCGGGCCCGGGCGGCCCGCCTAAGCGGATCAACCTTCAGGTGGCGTCGCGTTCATGCAGGTTTCGACGTGGTCGAAGAACCACGAATCGTCCGTCGGAAAATGCGAGAAGTACTTTGCGATGGTATTTGCACCCACCGGCTTGATGTCGACAAGAGCGATGACGGGACTGTCTGCCGTTTCCCGAATCTCAACCGTTGTCCCGCTGTACAGCACGATCCGATGCAGATTGAGCGACTTTTCTGACCAGGCATTGACGACGCAATCGGCCACCGCTTCGGCGCTGCCATTGCCGGCATAAGTGGCGGTGGGCGCCGAATCACGTAACGACAGCGCGCTGGTACATCCCGCGAGGAGTGTCGCGACAGCTGCGCAGGCGAAATATTTTTTCATCGTCACTTCTTCCGTCGGGTTCACGTTTCTACGGCAGGAAAATACGCTCAGCCCTTTCCGCGCCTGATCCGTGGTGGGTAGGTTGGCCGATTGTACAAGCGCCGCCCTGGCTTGCCTTTCAGGCCGCTCGCTTTTCCCTGGAACGCGCGCCGTCGACCGGTGGAGTACGTCGTCGCTGAAATCGTGGCAGCATGTTCCGGAGCGAAGGCTGGCTAGCAAGGGGAAAGGCCATGACTGACGGGTCACCACCACGCAGTGTGTTCAGTCCCATCGCACTGTTGGGCTTCATCCTCATTTGCTGCCTGCTTGGCTGGGGAGTTGCCACGCATTCAAGGGCACTGAGCGTAGGGCTCATGCTTCTCTACGCCGGGTGGCTCGTCGTCGGTTCTGGTGCCGTCCTCTGGCGCTGGTGGAGGCGGCGTCAACTCGAATAGACGTAAAGGTTCCCAACCTGATCAACAGGCTTACGTGACTGACCACGTCCGCCCTTGGGGAACGCCATGTTCAAACTGTCCCGCTATGTCGCGATTCTGATATTCGCCGCTGCCAACTCGATGGCCACGCCCGTGGCCCCGCCGCTGGAGCTGGTGGTGCTGGGGTCGGGTGGCCCGGGTGCGACCGGGCGAGCCGGGGCCGGGTATGTCGTCCTGGTCGACGGCGAGCCGCGCATCCTGGTCGACGCTGGGCCAGGGACGTTCGTGCGGCTGGGCGAGGCCAAGCTGTCCCTGGCCAAGATCGATATCGTGTTGCTGACGCATCTGCATATCGATCACACCGGCGAATTGCCTGGGATGTTCAAGGCGCGCGTGGTTTCGGGCGGTGGCCCGATCCATTTCCAGGTCTTTGGCCCTAGCGGACATCATGGCGAAGGCGAGGATGCCACCTTTCCATCGACCAGCCGCTTTATCGATCTGCTGTTTGGACCCGCCGGCGCCTATAGCTACCTGCACGACTTCGCGGCGCCGATGACGATCAAGACCACGGACATTGACGCGTCCACGAACGCCTCCAAGTCGCCGACCGTCATTCATTCCGAGCATGGCCTGCAGATCAGCACGATTGCCGGCCACCACGGCGATGCGCC
>DASXND010000292.1:0-3027 GCA_036495265.1 Dyella sp. | reverse complement strand
GCCGCGAGCACGCCGCGCCGCACTGCGGCCAGCTCGGCGTGGAGCGAGGCATCGCCAGCCACCGGTCGCGCGCGCAGCAAGGCCTGATGCTCCCAGGTCCAGGCGCGACTCTTCTGGTACTCGGTGAAAGACTCCAGGCTGCTTACCAGCAGTCCCTTGGAGCCGTCCGGACGAAGGCGCGTGTCCACTTCATACAGGCGTCCGGCGCGCGTGAGCACGGTGAGCCAGTTCATCACGCGCTGCGCCAGCCGCTGATACCAGCGCGAACCTTCCAGGGGTCGCGCGCCATCGCTCAGCAGGTGCGCGCGCTTGCCGTCGTACACAAATACCAGATCGAGATCGGAAGCGAAGCCAAGTTCTTCGCCGCCCAGGCTGCCGTAGCCGAGCACGGCGAAACCCGTTCCCTCGCCCGCCAGGCGGCCATGTTGTGCGACCAGCTCTCGCTCGGCCAGCGCGGTCACCGCCAGCACGATGGATTCGGCCAGCACCGCCAGGCGCCGCGCGGTGGCCACGGCATCGGCGCGCCCGTCGTTGAAGGCCAGGCCAAGGCGAAACGCCACACTTGCCTTGAATTCGTTGAGGCGCTCAAGTTCCGCCTCGGCCTCGCGTTCGTCCAGGGTGGCGAGCACGCGGGTGATCTCGGCGCTGATGTCCGCCCGCTTCAGCGGCAGTTGGTCAATGCGCGGGTCGAGCACGTCGTCCAACAATAGTGGCTGGGCGATCACCCGCTCGGCAAGAAAGGCACTCTCGGCGAACAGGCGCGCGAGCCGCAGACGCGCCGCGGGTTGCTCCTCCAGCAAGGCCAGGTAGGAAGAACGACGCGCCACCGCCTGCACCAATCGGCACAAGCGGAGCAGGCAAGGCGCCGGCGCGGCGCCGGCGCGTGCGACCGACAGCAGCTGAGGCATCAGGCGGTCGAGCTGCTCGCGCGAACGCTGCGACATGGCGCGCACCGATGCCGCCTGCGACAGCTTCTGTACGGCTTCCGCCACCTCGGCGCCGGGCGTGAAGCCCGAGGCTTCCATCGCGGCGGCATCGAGCGTCTCCGCACAGGCCCGCTGCCACAGCGCGACATCCGCCACGGGGGCGCTGGCCGTGCGGCCACCTTGCGGCATCAGTACTTCGGCGAACTCTTCGCTGACATGGGCGCGATGCTGCGCCAGCTGAAGCTCCAACTCCTCCCACGAGGCATGTCCGAGTCCCAGTGCGATGCGCTCGCGGCTCAAGGCATCCTCGGGAATATCGTGCGTCTGCGCATCGCGCAGCATCTGCACGCGATTCTCCACCCGACGCAGGAAGATGTAGGCCTCGCGCAACGCCCGCGCACGGGCCGCGCTGATATGTCCACGCGCCTCACACGCGGTGAGTGCGGGCAGCAGCCCGCGCACACGCAGGCTGGGCTCGCGTCCGCCGCGAATCAGCTGCACCAGCTGCACGACGAACTCGATTTCGCGGATGCCTCCCGGCCCCAGCTTGAGATTGTCCGCGAGATCCTTGCGTGCCACTTCAGCGTCGATCAGCGCCTTCATCTCGCGCAGGCCGGCGAACGCGGTGTAGTCGAGATATCGGCGATAGACGAACGGGCGCAGCAATTCCTGCAGCTGCTTGCCGCCATTGCGATCGCCTGCGACAGGGCGCGCCTTGATCCAGGCATAACGCTCCCAGTCACGCCCTTCGCTCTGGTAGTACTGCTCCATGGCCGAGAAGGGCAGCGCCAGCCGCCCTGCGTTGCCAAACGGCCGCAGGCGCAGATCCACGCGCGCGCAAATGCCATCCACCGTAGGCTCGTGGAGCAGGCGCACGAGTTGACGCGCCAGCCGCACGAAGTACTCGCTATTGTCGAGCGAACGGGCGCCGTCGCTTTGCCCACTATGTGGATAAGCCAGCACCAGGTCGATATCGGACGAGAAGTTCAGCTCGCTGCCACCGAGCTTGCCGAAGCCGACCACCACCATGCGCTGCAATACACCTTCGTGACTTCGGCTGTGGCCATAACGGGTCGCCATGGCGCGTTCCGACCAGCTGAGCGAGGCACCCAGCAGCGCTTCGTAAAGCACGCTGGTGGCGGACAGCGTCTCGGGCAATTCATCCAGGCCATTGACGTCACGAAACACCAGCCGCAACGCTTCCGCATGGCGAAAGCGACGCAGCTCCATCAGGCAGGTGGCCTCATCGTCGGTCAGCTTCAGCGCGTCGATACGCGCGCTGGCATCGCTACTCGAGCGCAGTCGTTCCAACCCTTGTGGCGCCAGCAGTTGCGGCTGGCGGAACCAGGTATCGAACGCGAAATCGCTGGCCAGCAGGGTACGCCGGATGCGCTCGGCGACACCGGCGTCATCGTGCAGCGGCACGCCCATGGTGCGGCAACGGGCAGCCAGTTCGGCGTAGCGATCGTCGATCAGCGCTCGTAGCGCGGGGGATTCCAGGGCAGGCATCGGCGCATTGTGCCGTAAGTGCCCGCCGACTACCCGACAACCGGGCCACGACGCCCAAAGGGCACGACCCGCATCGGTGCGGGGGCGCGCTCTTACCGCACTGAACCATACGCATCCACCCTGTCCCGGCGCTCAATGATTCGTTCATACCCAAGCCGTTACATTCCGATGTCCGAGCCATGACAGCCATCAGCAGGATGCCGTGACCATGTCAGCGACTCCGCCCGCGCCGGGTGCGCGCTCCATCTCTATTCGCCTGGCCGTCATCGTCCTGCTGGTCCTGGCGTTCACCCTGCTGACCGGTCTGGTCGACGGCGGCGTCGGCGTGAGCCCCGCGCAGACACTGATCCAGCCAAGCTTCCTGCTGGCCAACGCGCTGCCCGGCTTGCTGCTGGCGGCGTTGTTGCTGGTGCTTAGCCGGCGCGCGCTGCTGTCGTTCGGCCTCGCCTTTCTGCTGCAGGCGCTGGTGTACGGCATCAACAGCCTGAAGGTGAACCATCTGGGCACGCCGCTGATGCCGGCCGACTTCCACATGCTCGGCCAGCTGCGTCGTGGTGGGCTGCCGTTGCTAGGCAGTTATATGCCGACGAGT
>DASXND010000291.1:0-10313 GCA_036495265.1 Dyella sp. | reverse complement strand
GCTTCCAGCGAGGCGCCGATCTGTTCGCCCTTGCGCATGCCTTCGAGCACGCGCGAGGCGGTGTCGCGGATGGCCAACAGATCGGACCAGTAGCGACGCTGCTCTGGTGAACCCTGCGTCGCGGCCAGGCCGTCGTACCAGGTTTCGAACAGCACACTTTCTGTACGCTCGCCCGGCAGGTTCTGCCAGATTTCCTCTGCGGTGAACGTCAGCACCGGCGCCAACCAGCGCACCAGCGCTTCGGCGATGCGGTACATCGCGCTCTGCGCGCTGCGGCGACCGTGGCTGTCGGTCGGCATCGTGTAGAGACGATCCTTGGTGATGTCCAGGTACAGCGCGCCGAGTTCGTTGGTGCAGAAGTTCTGCACGCGCTGCACGATCTCCGGGAAGTCGTAACGGTCGTACGCCGCCGCCACCGCCTGCTGCACGTCATAGGCCTGCTGCACGGCCCACTGGTCCAGCAACAGGCTCTGCTCCACCGGCACCAGGTGCTTGGTCGGATCGAAGCCGTCCAGATTGCCGAGCAGGAAGCGCGCGGTGTTGCGGATACGACGATACGTGTCCGATACGCGCTTCAAGATCTCGTCCGACAACGACATCTCGTTGCGGTAGTCGGTCGAGCAGATCCACAGGCGCAGAATGTCCGCGCCCAGCGTCTTCATGATGTCCTGCGGCTCGATGCCGTTGCCCATCGACTTGGACATCTTGCGGCCCTGCGCATCCACCGTGAACCCGTGGGTGAGCACGTCCTGATATGGCGCGCGCGCAAACATGGCGGCCGACGTCAGCAGCGACGACTGGAACCAGCCACGATGCTGATCCGAGCCTTCCAGATACATCACCTTGTAGCTGTCCGCGTTGCCCTGTTGCAGCTCGGGACGCTGGCCAATCACGGCGAAATGGCTGACGCCGGAATCGAACCACACGTCGAGCACGTCGAGGACCTTTTCATAGTCCTTAGCCTGATCGCCCAGCAGTTCGGCTGCATCCAGCGCATACCAGGCGTCGATGCCACCCTGCTCCATGCGCTTGGCTACCTGCTCCATCAACGCGATGCTGTCGGGATGAGGTTCCTGCGTCGCCTTGTGCACGAACAGCGCAATGGGCACGCCCCAGGTGCGCTGACGCGAGATGCACCAGTCGGGGCGATCACTGACCATGCCGGCGATGCGTTCTTCACCCCAGCCCGGCACCCAACGCACGCTCTTGATCGCGTTGATCGCCGTGTCGCGCAGACCGGCCTGCGTCATGCTGATAAACCATTGCGGCGTAGTGCGGAAGATCACCGGCGTCTTGTGGCGCCAGCAATGCGGATAACTGTGTGTGATCTTGGCGAACGCCAACAGCACACCTTGGCGGCGCAGCAACTCGACGATGGCGTCGTTGGCCTTCCACACATGCAGGCCGGCGATGACCGTGCCATCCACCGCGGCGGGCGTGTCCGCACGATAGGTGCCGCGGCTTTCGATGTAATTGAGCGTCTCGATGCCGTACTTGCGCGATACCACGAAGTCTTCCACGCCGTGGTCAGGCGAGGTATGCACGGCGCCGGTACCGTCTTCGGCGGAGACGTGCTCGCCCAACAACACCGGCACTTCGCGCGGGTAAAACGGATGCTGCAGCAGCACGCCTTCCAGCGCCTGGCCGGCGGCATGACCGAGCACGCTCGCCTGCTCCAGGCCATAGCGCTGCGAGGCCTTTTCGGCCAGCGCACTGGCGACCACCAGCAAGACACGGCGACCGTCGCGGGGCTGAACTTCGATCAGCGCGTACTCCAGCTCCGCGCCGAGCGACACTGCCAGGCTTTCTGGCAAGGTCCACGGCGTGGTGGTCCAGATCGGCACGGCGACGATGGCGTCGCCCGCGTCGACGCCGAACAACTGCGCCAAGGCATGGGGTTCGATCGCGTCATAAGCGACGTCGACCGCCGGCGAAACCTTGTCGGCGTATTCGATTTCCGCCTCGGCCAGCGCCGAGCCGCAATCGAAACACCAGTAGACCGGCTTGGCGCCACGCACGACGTGGCCGTTGGCGACGATCTTTGCCAACGCACGGACCATGTCGGCCTCGTACTTGAAATCCATCGTGCGGTACGGATGATCCCAGTCGCCCAACACACCCAAGCGCTTGAAGTCGGTGCGCTGCAGGTCGATCTGCTGCTGCGCATACTCGCGGCACTTCTGGCGGAAGGCGGCGGCGTCGAGCTTGTCGCCCGCCTTGCCGAATTTCTTCTCGACGGCAATCTCGATTGGCAGACCGTGACAGTCCCAGCCCGGCACGTACGGCGCACGGTAGCCGGCCAGCAGGCGCGACTTCACCACCACGTCCTTCAGCACCTTGTTGACCGCATGGCCCAGGTGGATGGCGCCATTCGCGTACGGCGGACCGTCATGCAGCACGAATACCTTGTCGCGATCGGCAGCGCGCTGCTGAATCTGCGCGTAGCGGCCCACTTGCTCCCAATCGGCCAGCCACTTCGGCTCACGCTTGGGCAGGTCGCCGCGCATCGAGAATTCCGTCTGCGGCAGGTTGATGGTGTTCTTGTAGTCCTGGGTCATAGCCTGATTTTTCGTCGGGTTGTGCCTGGCGCAGCGATGCCTGCGCCGTTGCTCATACTGTCAGCGTCGCCAGGGGATGGCGAAAACACCAACGTTACCGGATTTGAGGCGCTTACGCCTCGCTGAGGCGCGGATTCATGCCCAGCAGCTCGCGCGCCTGGCGGGCGTCGTGCGTCATTTGCGCGGTCAGCGCCTCCAACTGGTCGAACTTCAATTCGTCGCGCAGCTTGGCCACGAACTCCACCGCCATGCGCTGGCCATAAAGGTCGCCATCGAAATCGAACAGATGGACTTCCAACAGCGGTTCGGCGACCTCGTTGATGGTCGGCCGCACGCCGAGACTGGCCACGCCCGGCCAACTGCACTCGCTTTCGCCCAAGCCCACGCGCACCGCAAAGATGCCGTGAACCGGACTGGTGCGTTCGCGCAGATGGATATTGGCGGTGGGATAACCCAGGGTGCGGCCCAGCTGGTGGCCGTATTCCACCTTGCCGTCGATCACAAAGGGGCGACCCAGCAGCGGCGCCGCGCCGGCAAACTCGCCCGCCGCCAGCAACATGCGCACGCGCGTGGCTGAGACCCTCGCGCCCTCCAGCAGTACCGGCGGCATGGTGCGCGCGACGAAGCCGTTCGTCTTGCCCATCGTTTCCAGCAGGGCAACGTCACCGCCGCGCTTGTGGCCGAAGCGGAAATCGCCGCCGACCCAGACTTCGCGCGCAGCAAGCCGATCGACCAGCACTCGCCGCACAAAATCCTCAGCCGACATCGCCGTCAACGCCTGGTTGAAGCGCAGCAAAAGCACTTGCTCCATCCCGGCCGCGCCGAAACCCAGCAATTTTTCGCGCACGCTGGAAAGCCGCGGCACCGGCTCAGGCGAAAAATAAGCCCGTGGCAGTGGCTCGAAGCTCACCACCACCGGCGTCAACTTGAGTTCGGTCGCCCGCTCGCGCACCTCCGCCAACAAGGCCTGGTGGCCCCGATGCAGGCCATCGAACGCTCCGACCGCGACAACGCTGCCGCCGGGAGCCAGACAGGTGCCGGCGACATCCCTGGAAAGTCTCATCATCGAGCGAGTATAGCCGTTGAGACGCCCGCCCTGCCTTGCTCAGAGCCTGTTTGGGATCTCCGCGTGGTCCGCGCCGGGAGCTGTTTGCGCGCAGGTCAAGGAAGAACGAGGGCGTGTAGTCCGTACACAACTGAGTGATGACGCCGGCATGCGGGCAAACAGACCCGGCGCGGGCTACGCGGAGATCCCAAGCAGGCTCTCAGGCCTCATACACCACGTAGTTCACGCATGCGGAATCCGGCTGCGAACAGGGTGACGACATAGGCACCACCACCCGCCGCCACCAGCACCGCCAGACGCCAGACTCGGGTCCATTTCGAGACGACGGTCCAGTCTGGCCAGATCCACATGCCCAGCAGCAGCACGGCGATCATCACCGCGCAGGACAGCGCCAGGCGCACCATGTGACGAGCCCAGCCCGGCTGGCGCTGATACACGCCGGCCTGGCGCAGCCAGCGCCACAGCAGGCCCAGATTGATATAGCTCGCGAGCGCACTGGCCATGCCGAGCGCCATATGCAGGCCCGGCACCGCCGCCAGCGCGGCCAGCCAAGGCAGCTGCTTCTGCGCCGGCGTCGCCCACAAGCTAAACAGCAGCAGCAGGAACAGCAGGTTGAACACCATGTTCGCCACCAGCGAAGCGACGCCCGCGCGCACCGGCGTCCTGGTGTCCTGGCGCGCATAGAACGCCGGCAACACCACCTTGACCAGGGCGAACGCCGGCAGGCCGAAGCTGAGCGCGGTAATGGACAGCGTGGCCATGCGCGTATCGAATGGGGTGAACTGCCCGTGCTGGAACAACGTCGCTACCAGCGGCCTGGCCAGCAGCATCAGGGCGAACATAGCGGGCACGGCGATCAGCAGCGTGGTGCGCAAGCCCCAGTCCAGCGCCCTGGAGAAACCATCGCGATCCGTGGTGACGTGGTGGCGCGACAGCGACGGCAGGATCACCGTACCCAAGGCCACGCCAAACAGGCCTAACGGCAATTCCAGGAAGCGATCGGCCTGCGACAGCCAACTCTGCGAGCCCGTCATCAGATAGGCCGCGATCACCGTGTCCAGCAGCAGGTTGATCTGCGCCACCGATGAGCCGAACAGGGTCGGCAGCATCAGCTTCAGGATGCGGCGCACGTCCGGATGACTCCAGCCCCAGCGCGGCAGGATCAGCAGGTCCAAGCCACGCAGCGCGGGCAACTGGAACAGCAACTGCAGGATGCCAGCCGCGAGAATCGCCCAGCCCATCGCCATGATCGGCGGCTCGATCCGGCGCGATAGCCACAGCGCGCCACCGATCATGCACAGGTTGAGGATCACCGGTGTCAGCGCCGGCAAGGCAAAGCGATGGAAGCTGTTGAGCGCACCGCCAGACAGCGCGGTCAACGACACGAACAGCAGGAACGGAAAGGTCAGCCGAAGCAGGTCCGCCGTCAGCGTGAATTTTTCCGGCGTATCGGCTGCGCCCTGTGAAAACAGCGTGGCGACCTGAGGCGCAAAGATGACGCCCAGCGCGGTGATCACCAGCAATACGGCTCCCAGCGTGCCGGAGACGCGGGACATCAGCTGCTTGAGATCCTCGTGGCTGCGCTTTTCCTTCACCTCAGTGAAGACCGGCACAAAGGCCGTGGAAAACGAACCCTCGGCGAACAGCCGGCGCATGAAGTTGGGAATGCGAAACGCCACCCAGAACGCATCCGTCGCCGCATTCGCGCCAAATACCGCGTTGATGGACATATCCCGGACCAGACCGAGTACGCGCGAAATCATGGTCATGCTGCTGAACGACAGCAGCCCACGGAACATGCTGGGAGACTTCATGCCTCTGACGATGCCTTTGCTTGAATGAGAGCCAGGCTGCGGCGGAACCCGACCCCCTGCCCGGGAAGGCGCATAGTCTGACAGCCGGCGATGGCAAGATGACAGCTCAAACATGGCATAATGCAGGCCACCTGTTCCCCTCTTGCGCCTTTCAGAAGGCGTTGCGCCAGTCTTGGCGCCTTGACAAACAGCTAAGCTGTTGACGTTACGGCGCATTGGCCGCATAATCGCCGTCTTTTTCCAACCCAGCAATTCCGGAGTTCTACCTTGGCCAACATCAAGTCCGCGAAGAAGCGCGCGCGCCAGTCCGAGCAGCGCCGCCTGCGCAACGTCAGCGCCCGCTCCATGGTGCGCACCGCACTCAAGAAGGTCGTCAAGGCGATCGAGAACAAGGACAAGGCTGCTGCCGTCGAGGCGTTTACCGCCGCGCAGCCGATCATGGACCGCTATGCTGCCCGTGGCCTGATCCACAAGAACAAGGCTGCTCGTCATAAGAGCCGCCTCAACGCAAAGATCCACGAGCTGGCGTAAGCCAGCGTTCAAGCGATTTTTTGGGTTGGCGAAAAAGCCGGCGAAAGCCGGCTTTTTTGTGTTGCCTAGGAGCGGGGCCGGCAAAAGCCGGCTTTTTTGTGTTGCCTAAACGAAACGGATCGCCCCTCCCTCGCGCATCAATCACCTACACCGTCATTCCAGCGAAAGCTGGAATGACGAGCGAAAATCGCTTTCGCTCAGATGTCGGGCAAAAAGAAAGGCGGCCGATGGCCGCCTTTCCAATTAAGCGCGTAGGTGGCGCGATTACTCCGCCGCCCCTTCCCCACGCAGACGCACATCACCCGGCACCATATCGCTACGCTCCTGATGCGCCATGTGCTGCGCCTCGAGGAAACGCTGCACCTGCTGGCACACCGACATGGTGTTTTCGCGAGCAATGGCCGACACCAGGAACCAGGGCTGGGTCCAGCCCAGACGCTTGACGATGTCCTCGGCCACGGCCTGGCGCTCGTCTTCCGGCAGCACGTCCGCCTTGTTCAGCACCAGCCAGCGCGGGCGCTCGAACAGCTCGGGATCGAACTTGATCAGCTCCTGCTCGATGGCACGCACCTGCTCGACCGGATCGGACTCTTCCAGCGGCGCAATATCGACCACATGCAGCAGCAGGCGGGTACGCGATACATGGCGCAGGAACTGGATACCCAGGCCCGCCCCATCCGCCGCACCTTCGATAAGGCCGGGAATATCGGCAATAACGAAACTCTGGTCGGTACCCAGGCTGACCACACCCAGGTTCGGATGCAGCGTGGTGAATGGGTAGTCGGCCACGCGCGGCGTCGCTGCTGACACGGCGCGGATAAAGGTCGACTTGCCGGCATTCGGGAAGCCCAGCAGGCCCACGTCGGCCAGCAGCTTGAGCTCCATCTTGAGCTCGCGCACATCGCCCGGCGTACCCGGCGTGGACTTGCGCGGCGCACGGTTTACCGAGGTCTTGAAGTGGATATTGCCCAGACCGCCCTTGCCACCCTGCCCCACCAGCAGGCGCTGACCATGCTGGGTGAGGTCGCCGATGATCTCGTCGGTATCGATATTGATGATCACCGTGCCGACGGGCACGCGCACATAGGTGTCTTCGCCACCCTTCCCATACATCTGGCTGCCCATGCCGTTCTGGCCGCGCTCGGCCTTGAACACGCGCTGGTGACGGAAGTCGATCAGCGTATTGATGCCTTCGTCGGCTACCAGCCAGACCGAGCCACCACTACCGCCGTCGCCGCCATCGGGGCCGCCAAAGGGGATGAATTTTTCGCGACGGAAGCTGATGCAACCGTTGCCGCCGTCACCGGCCTGGACCTTGATGATGGCTTCGTCGACAAATTTCATATCAAGGACCGTAAATTATTGATCGGTTAATGGTAATGGGTAGGCGCGTGGCGGGCCCGTCAGCGGTAAAACACACGCAGTGCCTGCTCAACCCGCGCTATCCACTCTTGCCGATTTATCTGTGAAACAAACGAAAAGCCCCGCCGAAGCGGGGCCTTCGCTGCCGCATCGAAAGGACTTAGCCCTTGACGACGTCGACGAACCTGCGGTTCTGCGGGCCACGGACCTTGAACTGAACGGTACCGTCGACCAACGCGAACAGAGTGTGATCACGACCCAGACCCACGCCGGTACCGGCATGGAACTGCGTGCCACGCTGACGCACGATGATGTTGCCGGCTTCGATGGCCTGGCCACCGTAGATCTTCACGCCGAGGTACTTCGGGTTCGAATCGCGACCGTTGCGGCTGGAACCTACGCCTTTTTTATGTGCCATGACTTAGTGCTCCAGTTGCTTAGGCGTTGATGCCCGTGATCTCGACTTCGGTGAAATGCTGGCGATGTCCCTGCTGCTTCTTGTGGTGCTTGCGGCGGCGGAACTTGATGATGCGGATCTTCTCGGCACGGCCGTGCTTGCGCACGGTGGCACTGACGGTCGCACCGGCCACGGTGGGCGCGCCGACGGTGATCGACTCACCGGCACCGACCAGCAGGACCTGGTCGAAGTTGATGGCGGCGCCTTCTTCGGCGTTCAACAGCTCCACGCGCAGGACATCGCCCTGCTGAACGCGGTACTGCTTGCCACCGGTCTTGATGACTGCGTAACTCATGGGATTATCCCTTCTGTAGTTATTCTCTTGGGCTCGCCAAGCGGAAACCCGCACTGGCGAACTGCGGATTATAGCGAGCCTATTCGGCGCTGGTCAATTACTGACCACCCAGGCTAAGCCAACCCGGGCACACCGTTCACGGGCCGTTCTGCGCCGCTGGTTGGGCCGGAGCCTTGGCCGGCGTCGCGCCGGGGTCCGTCTTGGGGGCGGGCGTTGCCGGTGCCTTGGCGTCCGTTTTGGCGTCCGTCTTGGCCGGCGTCTTGGCGACGGGCTTCTTGGCCGGTGCCTTGGTCGTCTTCTTGGCAGCGGGCTTGGCTTTGGCCTTGGCCGGGGCCTTGGCCGGAGCGGCCTCGGCAGCATCGTCCGTCGCCTTCGTCATGGCAGCGCCCGAAAGCGCGCCAGCGCCTGCGCCACCCGCCGCGGAGGCTAGCTTGGCCGGGCAGCGACCGCTGGCATCCAGGCTACCCATCTGCTTGAGCTCGGCGATCATCTGGTCGCTACGGTCGTGGCTCCACTGCTGGCCGGCCTGGTTGGCCTCGGACATGGTCGTGGGCATCTCGTTGATGACCTTTTGGCCCAACGGGGAACGGTAGAACTTCAGCATGCCGTCCAGCTCATCGGCGCTGAAATGGTGCTGGTAGACCGGCACCAGGCGCCCGATGAACTGCTGGGTCTGGTTGGCATCCATGTAGTTCTGCCAAAAATCGGCCGGCACGCAAGGCATCGACTGCTGCATCGTGCTTACCGCCTGCGAGTTCATCTGGCTGAGCATCTTGCCCACGCCGACGACCTCCATCAGCTGGCGTACCTGCGCTTCGCTAGCCGGGGTGGTCGAAGCCATGGCCTGTCCACCGCAGATTGCCAGCGCCAGGGCGGCGCCCCATCGTGTCAACTTACTCATCCGCACTCTCTGTCATTCACTTAGGCCTGGATCGGCCAAAAGTCTATTAAGCCATAGTCGGGCCGACCCTCCCTGAAGATGAGGGTTTTCGCACCTTAGGGGGGGAACTAACGGGCGGGCAATAACTAACCTGATTAGTTTGGTATAGTACAGTTTTCCCCAAACCCCGGGCGTCATGGACACCATCCGCATACGCGGCGCGCGCACGCATAACCTGAAAAACATCGACCTTGACCTGCCCCGCGACCGTCTGATCGTGATCACCGGCCTGTCCGGCTCCGGCAAGTCGTCGCTGGCGTTCGACACTATCTATGCCGAAGGTCAGCGCCGATATGTCGAATCGCTATCGGCTTACGCTCGGCAATTTTTGTCGATGATGGAAAAGCCGGACGTGGACCATATCGAAGGTCTGTCGCCGGCGATTTCGATCGAGCAAAAGTCCACCTCGCACAATCCGCGCTCCACCGTGGGCACGATCACCGAGGTGTACGACTACCTGCGCCTGCTCTACGCGCGCGTGGGTACGCCGCGCTGTCCCGACCACGGCATTCCGCTGGAAGCACAGACGGTGAGCCAGATGGTCGACGCGACGCTGGCGCTGGATCCCGAGAAACGCTTCATGCTGCTGGCGCCGGTGATCCGCGAACGCAAGGGCGAGCATGTGCAAGTGTTCGACCAGTTGCGCGCACAGGGTTTCGTGCGGGCTCGAGTCGACGGCACCGTTTACGATCTCGAAGCCGTACCGCCGCTCACCTTGCGCCAGAAGCACACCATCGAAGCGGTGATCGACCGTTTCCGTCCGCGTGACGACATCAAGCAGCGTCTGGCGGAATCGTTCGAGACCGCGCTGCGGCTGGGCGACGGGCTCGTCATCGTGGTGGACATGGATGATGCGAAGGCGCCCGAACAGTTGCTGTCTTCCCGCTACTCCTGCCCCGTCTGCGATTACTCGCTGCCGGAGCTCGAGCCGCGCCTGTTCTCGTTCAACTCGCCTGTCGGCGCCTGCCCCACCTGTGACGGACTGGGCGTCACCCAGGTGTTCGACGCTGCACGCGTGGTCGGCCATCCGGAACTGTCGCTTTCCGGCGGCGCGGTGCGCGGCTGGGATCGCCGCAACGCGCACTACTTCCAGCTGATCCAGTCGCTCGCGAGGCACTACAAGTTCGACATCGAGACGCCGTGGACCGAGCTCTCAGCGCAAGTGCAGAAGGTGCTGTTGTACGGCAGCGGCGAGGAGCCGATCGAATTCCGCTACACCGAGGGCAAAAAGATCTCACGCAAGCGCCACCCGTTCGAGGGCATCCTGCCCAACCTCGAGCGGCGCTACCG
>DASXND010000290.1:0-6680 GCA_036495265.1 Dyella sp. | reverse complement strand
GTCCATTCCGGATCGAAGTTGTCGATCCATCCGTAGGGACCGTAATCGATGGTGAGCCCGAGTATGGACATGTTGTCGGTGTTCATCACACCGTGCACGAAGCCCACGCGCATCCAGTGCGCCATCATTACCGCCGTGCGCTCGCATACCTGGCCAAACCATTCGGCATACAGCGCTTCGCCGCTGCCTTGAAGCTCGGGGAAATCACGGCGAATGGTGAAGTCCACAAGTTTCCGTAGCAGTTCGATATCACCGCGTGCTGCAGGCAGCTCGAAGTTGCCGAAGCGGATAAACGATGGCGCCACGCGGCAGACGATGGCGCCAGGTTCCTCCTGCGGATGGCCGTCGTAGAACATGTCGCGCACGACAGCGTCGCCGGTGACGACCAGGCTCAGAGCCCGTGTCGTCGGCACGCCGAGGTGATGCATTGCCTCGCTGCAGAGGAACTCGCGGATGGAGGACCTCAATACGGCGCGTCCGTCGGCACCACGTGAATACGGCGTGCGGCCGGCGCCTTTCAATTGCAGTTCCCAACGCATGCCATGCGCATCCAGCACTTCGCCCAGCGCGATCGCGCGCCCGTCGCCAAGCTGATCGGCCCAGACGCCGAACTGATGGCCGCCATAGTTCGCAGCGTAAGGCTGCATGCCTTCCAACAATGCATTGCCACCGAACACGGCCGCGAAATCGGCGCTGGTGAGATCAGACTCACTCAGCCCCAACGTCTGCGCCATCTCACGCGAATAGGCAACGACACGCGGTGACGCGACGGGCGTTGGCTCGACGCGCGAGTACAGCGCTCCCAGCACCTGTCGCTGACGCGCACCTGTTTCCGGGTCGCCTGGAAGTTCACGAGTGAATGCGTTATCGAAGCGCAAATGATGCATGTGCTGACCTGGTCCCTGCGAGGTGAATCGACTGCTTCGATGTTTGGTTATGGTGCGTTTGATGCAAGACGTGCCGGCAAATATGAACGTGATATCGCGTCTTCACCTTGGTGAACGACTGCTGTCGCACCGCAACAAGCAGGTACTTCCGTTCAGTGACGATTGGCATTTGTGTACAGCCGGTGAAGATGGTTAGAGTGATATCCGACGGCTGCTCAGGGGTAGCCGGGAGTAGTAACTATGCACATGCTTCTTGCACGTTCCGCCTTTGAGCGCGGAATGCAGCTGGTAGCAGGGATGCTCCCCCACCGGGACACGCAGGACGCCGTGAATACGCAAGACCAGGGTTCCAGCCATTTTCAGTTGGTGTCCTGGCAACCGGGAGCCCACTCGCGCCGAGAGGACGAATTGGCGCGTCGCCGCGAGTATCTTTCCGACTGAGTCGGGTTCAGCGGGGCGATGTCGGCCCCGCAAAAATATTCGCCACGTCGCCCTCGCCCAGGGCGCGCCACTTGCCTTCTTGAAGATCACCGAGGGTGAGACCGCCTACGGAAATGCGCGCGAGCGTTTCCACGTGGTTGCCGACGGCGGCAAACATGCGGCGTACCTGGTGATAGCGTCCCTCGGTCAGGGTCAGGCGCGCATGGCGCGGAGATAACACCTCCAGCATCGCTGGCTCCAACGGCTCCCTTTCCGACTCCAGCATCATGCTGCCGCTGGCGAACAGCTCGCCTTCGTCGCCACCCAGGTCCTGCGCGAGCGTGGCCTCATACACTTTGGCCACCTGCGCCTTCGGCGAAATAATCCGGTGCAGCAGCGCGCCATCGTCGGTGAACAGCAGCAGTCCAGAGGTCTCGCGGTCCAGCCGTCCTACCGTGGAAAGCGCCGGATCGCGCACTCGATAACGTGGCGGCAGCAAGTCATACACCACGCGGCCCTGATCCTTGCGCGAGCAGGTGGCGCCCAGCGGCTTGTTCATCATCAGGATCAGCCCCGTGGGCGGATCGAGCGGCTCGTCGTCGACGCGGATGTGCTCGTGCGGGACCTTGTCATCGGCGTACAACACCTCGCCATCCGGATCAGTGATGCGTCCTTCGCGGAACATCAGTGCCACGTCCTTGCGGCTGCCATAACCGAGATTGGCGATCAGCTTGACCAATTTCATGCGCGTACTCCGCGTGCTTCGATCACCTTGAAACCTTCCTGCGTTGTCACCGTACGTACCTCGGAAAAGCGTGCGGCCAAAGTGGCCTCATAGGGCAGATGGCGATTGGCCACCAGCCACAGGCGTCCGTGCGGCCATAACGCGCCGGCCGCCGTATCGATAAACGCGCGCCCCAGTTCGGGCAGGTCCGCGCGGCCCTGGTGGAACGGTGGATTGCTGACGATGGCGTCGTAGCGATGCGGCAGTCCCTGGGTCACGTCGTGCCAGTGCATGGCGAACGTCACGGGCCTGCCGCACGCGCGTTGCGCATCTTCGAGATTGAGACGTGCCGGCTCCAAGGCGCGCCGTTCCGCTTCGTACAGATCGAGGCCGGTTACGCCCACGCAACGCGCAAGCACCTGGGTGGCGAGATAACCGTAGCCGGCACCAAGATCAGCCAGGCGCCCCGAGAGATCGGCTGGCAAATGCCCGGCCAGCAAGGCTGAGGCGGCATCCACCCGATCCCAGGCGAACAAGCCCGGGCGGCTGACATAACCGGCGGCGTTGCGTCGCGGAGCATCGAGCGCGGACCATTCGTCGAGCAGCGCAGGATCCGCCGCATCACGCAACGGCGCGGTCCAGAACACGCGACATTTGTGCTTGGAGATCACCTGCAGCGGTCCGGCAAGGCGAGCCAGGTCTGCTTCGCCCGACTTGGCGCCTTCGGTATTGGGCATCGCCGCCAGCACGACTCCACCCGGAGCGGCACGCCGCATGGCCTGTGCGAACAGCGCGCGCGCCTCGTCCCGTTGGCGTGGTGGCAACACCAGCACCAGGGGGTAACGTTCGTCGCTTTCAGGGTTGCCAAGCCGCAGTCCGCTGCGTTCCAGCGCGTCGGCGAATGGCCTGAAACTCTGCTCACACACCCAACCCGGACGCGCCATCTCGCGCAGACGGAAGCCGTCGCGCGCACGCATGAACAGCACGCGTCCGTCCGCCGGCAGGCTGAGCAGTCCCGTCTCAAACGGAACGAACAAAGCCTCCAGCGCCGCATCGGGAGCAGCAGCGGAGAACACGGCAGTCATCAAGAGGGGAGGTTCCAGCTCGTCGGAAGAACGGCATTTTAGCTGCCCGCCGGACGAAACGCCTTCACTCGGGTGAAAGCAGCTCCCGCTCGCTAAGGAACTGGCGCTGCTTGCCGCTGAGCGGATCGACGAAGGAGAGCGCCTGCGCCAGCAATTGCAGCGGTCGCGCATAGTCGTCCGCCGCCTGCTCCGTCAGCTCGGGATAGAACGGGTCGTGCCGAATCGGCGCACCGAGATGGCTCATGTGCACGCGCAGCTGGTGTTTCCTGCCGGTGACCGGCTGCAGCGCATAAAGCCACTGGTGACCGGCGCGATCCAGCACATCGATTCGCGTCTCGCTATTGACCTCACCCTCGACCTCCTGCATCCGGAAGAACGGCTCGCCGGCAACGATGCGCGAGCGCCGAACCTGGGGGAACTCGAGTTGCGGCAAGGCGGGAGCCCAGGCCCGATAATGTTTTGCGATGCGCCGCTCCCGAAACAAGGCCTGGTAGGCAGACCGGCTGGCCGGATCGGCGGAAAACATCACCAGGCCCGCGGTATGTCGATCGATACGATGCAGGGGCACCAGATCGGGGTTGTCGAGCGTGCGAACGAGCCGGGCCAGCACGGTTTCCTGAACAAAACTGCCAGCCGGCGTGACCGGCAGAAAATGCGGCTTGTCGACCACCACCAGGTGCGCGTCGACGTGCAGCAGGGTCTCGCGATAGGGAATAGGCGCCTCGTCCGGCACCTCGCGGAAATAACGCACGCAAAGTCCGGCACGGTAAGGCGCGTCCGCAGCCAGGGCGCGGCCTTCCGCGTCCTGCACCTGCCCCCGCTCAAACCGATCCAGCCAGTGCGCGCGCGGGATTTGCGCAAACTGCGCACATAAGCCATCCAGCACCGTCGACCAAGGTCCGGCTGGCAGATGGAACGTGCTGGCGGCGATCGAACGGGACATGCGCGGCTCCACCAAGGAGAGCCCAGCTTATAGCTTGCCGCAGGCTTTCGCGCCCGCTGGCGTAGCAGTCCGCTGGCTCTTTCGCGGCATCCTGCCAACACCTGCGTGCATCTCGTTTCGCGAACCAAAACCTTCGCTACACTTCCCGTCGAATGGGCACGGGCCCGGGGATGGCGCCACCAAGGCGCCACGGATACAAGACAGGGGCACGACATGGAAAAGCCGGTAGACCGCGCGCGGAAGGTGTTTTCCCCGAATCAGCCGGCATCGCGGCCCGCCATCGCCTGGCTCGCCTGGCTGGCCCTGTGGGTCGCCCCGGCGGCCGCTGCCGCGACGCTCGACCCGGCAGTCTTGCCCAGGGTGCAGGCCGCCACCTTCGAGGTCGTGGTGCCCAAGCCGGTGAACGACACGCTCACCTACGAGAAGCCCTTGCCGCTGGACCAGCTGCCGTTCCAGTTGCGCAACGACAAGTATTACTCCGTCGGCACGGCGTTCGCGGTGGGTGACAACCGCTATGTCACCGCCGGCCACGTGCTGGCCATCGGCATCAGCAACCTGATGGGCGAACCGGCGCTGCGCGATGCCAGCGGACACGTCTTTGCCATCGACAAGATCACGCGCTTCTCGCTGCAGCAGGATTTCGTCGAGTTCACGCTGAAGGACGCACCGAAGATCGCGCCGCTGGAAGTGAACACGCAGCCCGCGATGAACGATGTCGTTTACGCCGTCGGCAATGCGCTGGGTACGGGCATCGTGATTCGCGATGGCTTGTACACCTCGCAGACGCCCGAGGAGGAAAACGGTCGCTGGAAATGGATGCGCTTCTCTGCCGCGGCCTCGCCAGGCAACAGCGGCGGCCCGCTGCTCGACAGGGACGGCAAGGTCATCGGCGTCGTGCTGATGAAATCACCCGACGAGAATCTCAACTACGCCCTGCCCATCGACATGGTGCTGCAGGCACCGGCCAATCTCGCCGTCGCGGACACGCGCCAGCTGTATCAGTTGGATGCCATCGACGACAAACACTCGGGCACGTTCAAGGCGCAGTTCCCGCTGCCCAAGAGCTTCGCGGATTTCAGCGCGACGTTTCAGAAGTCCTATGACGCCTACGTCGACCAACAGCTGCACGACTTGTTGGCGGAAAACGCGGAAACGATGTTCCCGAAAGGTTCGGGTTCCAGCCGCATGCTCCACAGCAGCTCCACGCTCAATCCGTTCCCGACCCTGCTTCACCGCAACAGCAGCGGCACCTGGGTGGCCACCAACACCAGCGAAAGCAAGGGCACGCTGCCGCACAATGGCTATGTGTCCAAGGCGGTCGTGGGCAACCAGCTGATGTTCCATCTGCGCAAGCCCGATGACGTGTCGAGCAAGCAGCTCTACAGCGATCCCAGGCAGGTCATGGATCTTTTGCTCAAGGGCGCCCCGCTGCAACGCCGCGTGGGTCCTGAGCAGGTCAAGGTGACGTCGCTGGGCAAGCCCACCGAAGAACAAATGTTCACGGATGCCTACCAGCGCCATTGGCAGGTACGTGTCTGGCCGATGGCCTATGACAATTCCAAGCTCGTCGCCTTCCTGCTGCCGGTTCCCGATGGTTACGCGGCGATGGTCCGCGTCGTCACGGCAAAATCCGAGCACGAGGAGATGGGCGACCTCAAGGCGCTCAGCAACTTCGTCTACGTCGCCTACAGCGGCACGCTGGCGCAGTGGAAGGAGTACCTCGCCAATACCGAACTGCTGCCAGCGGTGCTGTCGGATATCGCGATCCACTTCGACTACGACAACGACTTCCGCTATCAATCCAAGCGCATGGATTTCTCCTATACGCCAGCGCTGCAGAAGATCGACAAGGACAGCCAGTTGGTGCTGGGCATGTCCTACTTCGAAGACCACGGCAAGGTGGTGTGGGACGTTTCCAACGTGGTGGTGAAATCCAATATCGAGAATGCCGAGAAGATCAGCGTCAACCGCCACATTGCGCCGTCCGACGATCTCGACGACAGCTACCGCAACTACTGGGGCAAGGTGCTGCGCCGCAGCCATCCGGACGATGGCGTGCCGTATAGCGAAAACGACATGACGTTTATCGGCACGGTGGGCGGCACGCCGGTTTCAGCCGATACCAAGCCGAACGTGTTGTACACGGCCTTCTATGGGGTGGATGGACCGCGGCCGGAAGACGCCATGAAGGGAAAGCTCAATCTGCTGCTGGAGAAGTTGCAGATTAATGAGCATTGATATGTGGTTGGAATGAACCGTTCCGCGTTGGCGTTTTGGCGGTTGCCAGTTGTAGGAGCGCACCCTGTGCGCAATCACGGCTTAGCCGCTACGTAGGTTTTGTCACTCGGGCCATCCTTGGCCCTCGCCCTGCGGGCAGCTTGCGCTGTGCCATCCGGCAATCCTGCCGGATGGTCGCGCACAAGGTGCGCTCCTAGAGGAAACCGTCCATCCAAACGAAAAGCCCGCCTTTCGGCGGGCTTTGCCTGTGACGCCGGGGCGTCTCAGAGGATGTAGACGAACATGAACAGGCCCAGCCACACCACGTCGACGAAGTGCCAGTACCAGGCCACCGCCTCGAAGGCGAAGTGGTGATCCTTGCTGAAATGGCCCTTGGCCACACG
>DASXND010000289.1:0-13128 GCA_036495265.1 Dyella sp. | reverse complement strand
CCGGCACGGCCATGGGCCATCAACTGCTGTTGCAGCACGGGCAATTCGCTGGTTCCCATATAGACGGCCAGGGTCTGGCGTTCCTGCGCCAGCGCCTGCCAGTCCAGGGTATTGACGGAACCCTGGCAATGCGCCGTCACCAAGCGTACGGACTGCGCGTGATCCCGATGGGTCAGCGGCACCCCGGCGTAGGCCGCGCAGGCAAGCGCCGCCGTAATGCCGGGTACCACTTCGTACGGAATGCCATGGCCGCGCAGGAACTCCAGCTCTTCGCCACCTCGCCCGAATACGAAAGGATCGCCACCCTTCAAGCGAACCACGCGCCTTCCTGCGGCAGCGTGTTCCAGCATCAGCGCATGAATCTGAGCCTGGGTGGTGTGATGGTTGCCGGCTTGTTTCGCCACCTCGATGCGCTCCGCGTCACGACGCGCCAGGGCCAAGACCTCGGCACTGACCAGCCGGTCGTGCAGGATCACATCCGCCTCGTTGAGCGCGCGCAGGCCACGCAAGGTGAGCAGGCCCGGGTCACCCGGCCCTGCGCCCAGCAATACCACCGAGCCGGTCGGGCTGACGGTGGCGGTTTCGAGCAAGCGTTCCGCCGCCGCCTCGGCCAAGGCCTGCTGCTGGCGCCGCAATAGGCTCAGTACCGGACCACCGAGCAGATGCTCATAGAACCGGCGTCGCGCGGTGAGGTCGGGCAGGCGTGCGCGAATACGCGAGCGCATATTGGCCAATAGCGAGGCCAGCGGCCCCATCACCGGATCGATCAGCACTTCAAGCCGTTCGCGCAACAGGCGCGCCAGCATCGGCGCATGGCCGCCACTCGAGATGGCGATGGTCACCGGGGCGCGATCGATCACGGCCGGCACGTGGAAACTCGACAAGGTCGCATCATCGACCACGTTGACGAAAACACGTCGAGCCTCGGCCAGAGCGGCGATGCGCTTATGCAGGACGGAATCAGCCGTGGCCGCGACGACCAGCCACGCATCATCCAGCCAAGCGTCCTCAAAGGTTCCGGCGCGCCAACTGATACGACCCTGCTCCACCCAGGCCTGCAGGGTCGGATGGAGATGCGGGGCCCCGACCGTCACCCGCGCGCCGGCGTCCAAGAGCGCAGCGGCCTTGCGTTCGCCGACCACGCCGCCGCCCACCACCAGCACCGGGCGTCCGGTGAGATCCGCAAACAACGGGTACAGCTTCATCGATCCAAGGGCTCCATCGGGGAAAAGCACGGCGATATGGGTCTGCTCCACGCTAGGCAGGCGGCGCCGCGCGCACAAATGATTTGTATCGCTGCCTATATGCGCTGTGGTTATAAGTGCGCCCAACATCCACCAAAAACCATTGACGCAGTGCACCAACAGATGTATAGACGTCTAACTTAGCCTTCTCTGACGACGCCCTAGCGCCATGGATATCCATCGCAGATCACTGAACACCGAGACTGCCGCCAGCACTCGCCAGCGCTGGACTTCGTGTGAGGACAAGCGATGTATCCGCTCCGCGACCACGAGCCCAACCCTTCTCGATCGCCCGCGGAACCCACACCATGACGCTTACCCAGTTGCGCTACTTGGTAGCCATCGCCGATGCCGGACTCAACATCACGCTCGCGGCCGAGCGGGTGCACGCCACCCAGCCGGGCTTGAGCAAGCTGCTGCGGCAGCTTGAGGACGAGCTGGGTTTCCAGCTGTTTCACCGCAAGGGTCGCAGCCTGCATGCGATCACCCATGCGGGCACCCAGGTATTGGAGCGCGCGCGCACCATCCTGGCCGAGGCGGCCAATATCCGCTCCATCGCCGCCAACCTGCGCAACGAATCGCACGGCACCTTGCGCATCGCCACCACGCACACCCAGGCCCGCTTTGCGCTGCCCGGCGCCGTGGCGGCGTTGAGCCGAAGCTATCCGCAGGTGAGCGTGCACCTGCAACCGGTGAGCGACTCGGACGTCATCGGCTTGCTGGAAGGTGGCCTGGTCGACTTGGCCATTGTCAGCACCCCGGCAGGCGCCCCACCACCGAGCGGCATCGCCCTGCCCGCGTATCGCTGGAATCGCATCGTGGTCGCGCCGCACGACCATCCGCTGGCCCGGCGCAACCGACCACCGACCTTGGCAGAGCTGGCGACGCAGCCGTTGATCAGCTATGACTCGTCGCTCAAGCCGGATTCGTCGCTGACCCGGGCTTTCCACGCGGCCAACCTGCAACCGCAGATCGCCATGACGGCCAGCGATGCCGACCTGATCAAGACCTATGTGCGCGAAGGGCTGGGCATCGGCGTGCTGGCCGAGATGGCGTTTCAACCGGAGCACGATACGGATCTGCGCCAACTGAGTGCCGATCACCTGTTCGCACCCTGCATGACCTGGATCGTGTTGCGCAAAGAGAGTGTATTGCGCGAATTCACACTGGATTTCATCAGTGTCTTCGCGCCGCATCTGGAACGACGGGCGGTGAGCCATGCCTTGGCCAACGCGGGTGTTGGCACCTCAAACTGGCCGGGCGTTCCGCATTGGCGCGACCGGCGTGTTCCGGGCAAGGTGGTTGAGCAGGTGGTTGAGGCTCGTTGAAGAACGGCCGCGCAGGGCTCACAGCGCCCAGTGGAACATCCAGGCAAGCCTCAACGTCATTCCAGCGGCTCTTAACAGCCGTGGGATGACCGCTTGCTGGACCGTCCTTGGTCCGCGGCTGGAGCCGTAAACTTCAGCTCCGCAGCAATCCCCGCTGCTGCAGCAGCGACACAATGTGTCGCGCCAAAACCACCGGTTCCGCAGCGTTGCCATCGACACGCAACTCAGGCTGCTCCGGCACCTCATAGGGATCGCTGATACCGGTGAATTGGGCGATGGTGCCGGCACGTGCCTGCGCGTACAGCCCCTTGCGGTCGCGTGCTTCGCACACTTCCAGAGCGGTGGCGACATGGATTTCGATGAAATCGCCATGCTCCTCCACCAGGGTGCGCGCCTGGGCGCGCGAGTCCGCGTACGGTGCAATCGGCGCGCACACGGCGATGCCACCATGGCGCACGATCTCGCTTGCGACGTAGCCGATGCGCGTCACGTTGGCGCCGCGATCCTCGCGCGAGAAGCCCAGCCCCTTCGACAAGTGCTTGCGTACCTCGTCACCGTCGAGCACGGTCACCGCGCGACTGGTCCGCTCCAGCAACTGCGCCACCACGGCCTGGGCAATCGTCGACTTGCCGGCCCCGGAGAGACCGGTGAAGAACAGCGCGAAGCCGCGTGCAGCCTCCGCCGGATGACGTTCGCGCAGAATCCGCACGACCTCGGGAAAACTGAACCACGCGGGGATTTCACTGCCCTCCTGCAGATGCTGGCGTAGCTGGGTGCCGGAGATATCGCGCACTTCATCGTCGGACTGCACTTCGGTCGACGGCAGGTAGGTATCGCGATTGGCGACGTAGACCATGGCCGGAAACGGCACGATACGAATGCCCAGCTCGTCCTGATGACGCTCCAGCAGATGCTGTGCATCGAAAGGACCATAGAACGGCTTGCCGTTGGCATCCTTGCCGGGACCCGCGTGATCGCGCCCTACGATGAAATGGCTGGCGCCGTAGTTCTTGCGGATGATGGCGTGCCACAACGCCTCGCGCGGGCCGCCCATGCGCATGGCCAACGGCAACAGGGAAAGCCGCGCGCTGTTCGTCGGGTACTGGGGTAGCAAGGCCTGGTAGCAGCGCACACGCGTGAAGTGATCGATGTCCCCCGGCTTGGTGCGACCCACCGAAGGCTGCAGCAGCAGTTTCGCGCCGACCTGTTGCGCGGCCCGCAAGGTCAGCTCGCGATGCGCGCGGTGCATCGGGTTGCGCGTCTGGAATGCAACGATCGTGCTCCAGCCGTTCGCGGCGAACCATGCGCGCAGGCTACGCGGGGTGTCGCGCAGCTCGGCAAAGTCGTAATGCGCAGGCGACTGAATGCCGCGCACACGGCCACCAAGATTGACGGGACGATAGCGACCCAGCAATTCGGCGACACCAGGGTGTGTGTGGTCGGTCGTCCCGAATACGCTGAGCGCCTCCTGCTCGCGATCAGGTCGATAAATGTCTTCCACGTCCAGCACGGCCAGCGGCACGCCCTGCGAATCGCGCAACGCCACTTCGCTGCCCGGCACCAGCCGGGCGGCGAATTCCTCGCTGACATCCAGGGTGATCGGCATCGGCCACAAGGTGCCATCGGCCAAGCGCAGATCGTCGACCACGCGCGCGTAATCGCGTTGCGTCAGAAACCCTTCCAGCGGCGAGAACGCGCCACTCAACAGCAACTCGAGATCGCACAACTGTCGCGTATCGAGATCGATGCCAGGCAAGCCCGCACTCCGCTGTTTCAACCGCTCCGCCTCCGCAGCAGGCAGATACAGCTCTTTCAGCACACCGCCATGTGGGGCGATCAGCTCATTGTCGGCAAGAAGTTCGGCGGACGAAACGTCCGCTTGGGCAAGGGCGTTCTGGCTCATCGTGGTTTCTTATGTGATCGGGTAAGCGGCCAGCACGGCGGGCTGGAGGAAATGCAATGAAATAGACGCGTCAGGCGAGACCATGCAATCCGCATTCGCGCTTGAGGCCAAAGAAGCGTGTTGCATCGGCATCCATACCCGGCTCCCAGCGGTGCGTCGTGTGCACGTCGCCGATGGAGATGTAGCCCTGATCCCACAGCGGGTGATAAGGCAGGTCGTGCCGGCGCAAGTACTGACCGACGTCGCGGTCGCTCCAGTCGGCGAGCGGATGGAATTTCCAGCGCCCATCGCGTCGTTCGGCAAAGTGGATGGCCGCGCGGGTGCGCGCCTGGCTGCGCCGCAATCCGGCGAACCATGTGCCCGCGCCGAGATCGTTCAAAGCCCGCTGCATGGGCTCCACCTTGCGCAACTGGTTGTAGCGATCGATACCCGCGACGCCCTGCTCCCACAGCCGGCCTTCGCGCGCCTCCTGCCAGGCAGCACTCTGCCGCGGGCTGTACACCTTGAGATTCAGTGCAAGGCGCTCACGCAGCTCATCGACGAAGCGGTAAGTTTCCGGGAATAGATAGCCGGTATCGATCAGCACCACCGGCAAGCTGGGTTGGCGATGCGTGAGCAGGTGCAGCGACACGGCGGCTTGTGCGCCGAAGCTCGATGAAAGGACGTGCGCACCCGGCGCGTTTTCCAGGGCCCACTCGACGCGGGCTTCCGCGCCGAGCGTACCGAGCCATAGGTTCAACGCATCGAGCGCCCTGGGATCATGCTGTGCCGCTTCGAGTTGCGACGGCGTCACGCCACTACCTCCAGCGGGATCTGCCGTGATGGCGTGTCGATTACGCTGATGCGCAACAGGAAGTCGCCAAAGTGTTCGCCCGCCAGTCGCTCCGCCGCATAGCGTGCGAACAGGGGTGACAGCGCTTCAAGAATCGCCGCTTCATCCACGTTCTCACGGTAGAGCTGGTTGAGGCGCTGGCCGCGGAAGTCCGCACCGAGTCGCAGGTCGTAACGGCCGGGTGCCCGCCCGACCAGGGCAATCTCGCCCAGATAGGGCCGCGAGCAGCCATTGGGGCAGCCGGAGAGCCGCAGCAGGATCGGCGCTTCTGCCAGCCCGTGCGCTTCAAGCAGCGCTTCGAGCTTGGGCAGCAAGTCCGGCAGGTAACGCTCTGCCTCGGCCATGGCCAGTCCGCACGTCGGCAGGGCTACGCAGGCGACCGCATGTCGGCGAATGCCACTATGCCGCTGGTAGCCATCCAACCCGTGCGCTTCGACGATGGCGTCGATGCGCGCGCGCTGGTCGGCAGGCACATTGGCAACGATCACGTTCTGGTTGCAGGTCAGGCGAAAATCGCCTTCGTGCACCTTGGCTATCTCACGCAGACCACTGAGCCAACGGCGTGCACCCACGTCGGCAAGGCGACCGGCTTCGATCTGCAAGGTCAGGTGCCAGCGACCGTCGCTACCCTCGATCCAGCCGTAACGATCACCGTTATGGTCGAACTGATAAGGGCGTTCAGCCTGCAAGGCGAAGCCGAGCCGCGATTCCACCTCGGCCTTGAAGGCACCTAGACCGCGATGATCGAGGGTGTATTTAAGGCGCGCATGCTTGCGTTCGCTGCGATTGCCCCAGTCGCGCTGCACCGCCACTATCGTTTCGGCTACCGCAAACAGGTGTTCCGGTGCCACAAAGCCGATCACGCTGGCCAGGCGCGGGTAGGTGCTGACATCACCCTGCGTCGCGCCCATGCCGCCGCCCACCGCAATATTGAAGCCGAGCAGATGACCATCTTCGATGATGGCAATGAGCCCCAGGTCCTGGGCAAATACGTCGACATCGTTCAGCGGCGGAATGGCCAGCCCGATCTTGAATTTGCGCGGGAGGTAGGTGGCGCCATACAGCGGCTCCTCGTCCTTCGGCGTATCGACCAGGGCTTCGCCGTCCAGCCAGATCTCGTGATAGGCCCGCGTACGCGGCGCCAATCCGTCGGAAAGACGCGTGGCCCAATCGTAGGCGAGCGCGTGGGCCGAGGACTCCACCGGATTGGGCGTACTCACCACGTTGCGCACGACGTCGCCGCAGGCGGCGATGGTGGTAGCCAGGGCGGCGTGGATGGCCGCAATCGTCGGCTTGAGGTTGTGCTTGATGATGCCGTGCCACTGGAATGTCTGCCGCGTGGTGATGCGCAGGGTGCCGTTCGCGTAATCGCGGGCCAGCTGGTCGTAAACCAGCCACTGCGCTGGTGTCACCACACCGGATGGCAGGCGCGCGCGCAGCATGAAGGAATACGCCGGCTCCAGTTTCTGGCGACGGCGCTCATCACGCAGGTCGCGATCGTCCTGCAAATAGCTGCCGTGGAATTTCAGCAATTTGTTGTCGTCATCGCTGATGGCGTTGGTGATCGAGTCACGCAAGCCTTCCGCAATGCCACCGCGCAGGAAGCGGCTGGCCGCCTTGATGCGTTCGAAGTCTGAAGGTGGCGTCGTCATCTCAGTACACGTCCCGGGCATAGCGGCCCTGTTGCAAAAGCTCGCCCAGCCACGCCTTGGCCTGTTCCGGCGATTGACCGCCATGAGCGATCGCCACGTCGATCAAGGCCGAGTGCACATCCTTCGCCATGTGATTCGAGTCGCCACAGACATAAAGGTGCGCGCCGCCCTGTAGCCACGCGTACAGCTCACGACCCTGCTCGCGCAGGCGCTGCTGCACGTAGATCTTGGACGCGCCATCGCGCGAGAACGCCAGATCGAGTCGGTGCAGCGAACCGTCGCGCAAGGCCGCCTGCCATTCCAGCTGGTAGAGGAATTCGCTGGTGAAATGGCGATTGCCGAAGAACAACCAGTTGCGCCCGCGCGCGCCCGTCTCGCGGCGCTCCTGCACGAAGGCGCGGAACGGTGCCACGCCGGTGCCGGGGCCGATCATGATCACGTCGCGCGTATCATCCTGCGGCAAGCGGAAGCGTTCGTTCGCTTCGATATAGATGGGCAGTCGGCGTTCGTCGCTGGCAGCGGCGATGAATGAAGAGGCGGCGCCCCAGTGCCGCTCACCATGTGCGACATAGTCAACCGTGGCCACGGTGAGATGAACTTCGTCGCCGACGACCTTCTGGCTGGAAGCGATCGAGTACAGCCGTGGCGTCAACGGACGCAGCGCGGCGACCAGCTCCTCGGCCGACCAGGCGCCCGGATGACGCCGCCACAGGTCGATCGGCTGATGCTCGGTGAGCAGCGTCGCCAAGGCGCGCGACTGATCCGGCCGCAGCAATTGCGCCAAACCCTCGTCACCGCTGACATCGGCCAGTGCGGCGATGAGGGGACGACTGAGTCGCGTCAATTCGCGCTCGTTCGTCAGCCACTGGCGTAACGGCAGACTGCGCCCGCCGTGGTTCGCCAGCTGATCGCCATCCATCTGCAGCAACGACAGCCATTGCTGGACCAGGGCAGGTGGATTCTGCGGCCACACACCCACGGCGTCGCCGGGCTGATAGCTGAGGCCGGATCCTTCCAGTGACAATTCGACGTGCCGAACATCGCGCGCAGCATCACGCGCGACGATGGCCTGGTTGTCGAGTACCGGCGCCGCAAAGGGACGTTCGCGCGAATGAATGGCCCGGCTAGGCACGGGTTGCAGGGTCGCCACGCGCGCCACCGGCGGCTGGGCTCCCAGGACCTTCTTTGCCTGCTCGAGTGCATGTTCAGCCCAGGGACCTGCGACCGCCTCGACATCCACATCGGCCTCGCCCAAGGGCGCAAAGCGCGAGGCGCCAAGCTCGGCCAGGCGCTCATCGAGCTGGCGACCGATGGCGCAGAACTGCGGATAGCTGGAGTCGCCCAGACCCAGCACGGCGTAGCGCAGACCGGGCAGCTTGGGCGCACGCTTGCCCAGCACGTATTCGACCAGGCCCCGTGCATCGTCCGGCGGCTCGGCATCGCCCTGGGTGCTGATCACGACGACGAGGTGCTTTTCCTTCGCCAGGTCGCGCTGGGAATAGGCATCGGCCCGCACCAGTCGTACTGGCAGGCCTGCGGCTTCGGCCCGCTCGCCGAGCTGGGTGGCGATGCGCTTGGCCTGGCCGGTCTGGCTGCCGTAGATGATGGTCAGCGCATCGTTGAGCGCCTTCGCCGGCTGCGCCTGGATGCCCGGCAAGCCGCGTTGCACCTGCTCCGCCCGGGCAGCGCTCCAGGCAGCAACCCAATAGAGCTCAGCCGGGCTAAGCCCTTCCACGAGTCGCTCCAGCGCCAACAGTCTTGCGCTGTCCATGGATGCCGGACGGATTTCTGTCGCAACGACCGCGTTCACATCGACTTCCTTTGGACGTCCATACTTCTGGCCACCCAAAGTAGTCATCACTTCATGTCATGTGAAAGGACGTGTTGGCATATCCATATGTCCACGTGCTTATTTCCAATAAGGGGTGGGCGTCCCTACACTGGCCTCCTTCGTCCTTCCCCATAGCCCATGCCTACGGATTTTCTTACGTACGCCGTCATCGGCGCGCTCGCCCAGCTCGTCGACGGTGCATTAGGCATGGCCTACGGCGTCACTTCGGCGGCCTTGCTGTTGACCCTGGGCGTACCGCCGGCACTGGCCAGCGCCAGCGTGCACTATGCGGAAACCTTCACCTGCGGCGCCTCCGGAGCCAGCCACCTGCTCGCCGGCAATGTGTTGCGTCGGCTGTTCTGGGCCCTGGTGATTCCGGGAGCGATCGGCGCCACCATTGGCGTCTACGTGGTGAGCCATGTGCCGCCCGCCTGGATGAAGCTGGTGCTGACGCCTTATCTGATCGGCATGGGCCTATTCCTGCTGTTTCGCCCGATCCGGGGCCAACGCCTGCATGACGAAACGCCCCGGGTCACCCGCCCCCTGGGCCTGCTCGCCGGCTTTGCCGACGCGGTCGCCGGCGGCGGCTGGAGCGCGCTTAGCGTCCCCACCCTGGTGGCTCGCGGGGTCAGGCCGCGCATGGTGATCGGTACCGTGCACCTGGCCAAATGCGTGGTCAGCGCCGTGGCCAGCGTCAGTTTCTTCATGCAAGTCGGACTGCCCCATGGCAGCTCGGTGCTCGGCCTGATCGCCGGGGGCGTCGTGGCCGCACCATTGAGCGCCTTGCTGGCGCGCAGGATGCCGCCTCGCGCAGCCACGGTGCTGGCCGCACTCGCCGTCCTGGCCATTGGCCTTAATAACGTGGCACGAAGCTTCCTGCCCCACTGATCGCGATCAACGAGGCCGCGCGCGTCATTCGCTTAGAATAGGCGAATGAGCACATCACGCCCCCTCCCCATCGAAGTCCGCGGCAGCGCCAAGCAGCCGCTGGGCATGAGTCCCACGCAGTTCCTGCGCGATTACTGGCAGAAGCGCCCGCTGCTGATCCGTCAGGCGTTTCCCGATTTCGAGTCGCCGATCGAAGCGGACGACCTGGCCGGGCTCGCCTGCGAGGAGTCGGCCTTGTCGCGCCTGATCGTGCATGACGAAAAGCGTGATCGCTGGCAGGTGAAGACCGGTCCGCTCAGCGAGGCCGACTTCGCCAAGACGCCGGACAGCAACTGGACCCTGCTGGTACAGGATGTGGACAAGTGGGATGCGGATGTCGCCGCCCTGCTGCAGAGCTTCAGCTTCCTGCCCAGCTGGCGCATGGACGACATCATGATTTCGTACGCCGAGCCCGGCGGCGGCGTGGGCCCGCACGTGGATCAGTACGATGTGTTCCTGCTGCAGGGCATCGGCCAGCGCCATTGGGCCGTCAGCACCGACCCGAATGCGCCGAAGGATTTCCGCCCGGATGTGGAGCTCAAGCAGCTCCAGCATTTCGAGCCTACCCACGAATGGCTGCTGGAACCGGGTGACATGCTCTATCTGCCGCCCGGCGTGCCCCATGACGGCATCGCCTTCGGCGGCCCCTGCATGACCATCTCGGTTGGCATGCGTGCACCGTCGCAGGCCGAACTCACGGGCGATCTGGCGGATTACCTGGCCGAGCGCCTGCCCGACGAACTTCGCTACAGCGACGCCGACCTCGCCCCGGCCAAGGCCGCCGGAGAGATTGATCGCGCCGCCATCGCCCGCCTGAAATCGTCGCTGCCGTTTGCGGCAGCGCTGGACGAACCCACGCTGACCGACTGGTTCGGTCGCTTCATCACGCGCTATCGCAACGCCCAGGTGCCGGTGCCGCCCGAAAAGGCGGTGACGGAAGCGGCCCTGCTCAAGCAACTCGACGGCGGTGCGCAGCTGCTGCGCCACCCATGGGCGCGCATGGCCTGGGCACGCGGTAAAGCGGCCGCCACGCTGTTCGTCAACGGCCATGCCTACCCGGCGCCGATGGAACTGGCCGAGCGTCTGTGCCGCGAACGCGAGCTGAGTCCCGGCAAGAAGATCCCCGCCGCCGAGCGCACCCTGCTGCTTGCACTGGTCAACGATGGCCACCTGGTCCCCCGCAAATCACGCCGCCGATGAAGCTATGAAGCTGCAGGACTTCCACGTCGAAAGCGCCGACTGGGCTCGTCCTAACGAGTGCGAGGCCTTGCGCGACATTCGACTGGAAGTCTTTGTGGCGGAGCACGGCGTGCCGGAGGCTCTGGAATGGGACGAGTTGGACGCCGTCTCGCTGCATCTGCTGGCCCGCGATGGCCGAGGTGAGGCGATCGGCTGCGCCCGGCTCACGCCGCAGGGCAAGATCGGCCGGGTGGCGGTGCGCCAGCCCTGGCGCAACCAGGGTGTCGGCGCGGCGCTGGTACGCGAACTGGTCGCGCGGGCCAGAACCCAGGGCCAGACCCAGGTGGCCCTGGATGCCCAGGTCGCTGCCATCGCCTTCTACGAGCGCGAAGGCTTCGTGGCTCATGGCGCTACGTTCGAGGACGCCGGGATCATGCACCAGGCCATGCGCCTTGATCTCGCGCGGGCGGAAACCACCAGCAGCCTTACCGCGGCTGCCGATACGCTACCCACCGGCAGCCGTGGCGACGTCGCCGCCAGCCGCCTACGCTTGCTGAGCGAGGCAAGTCATCGCCTCTCCATCTATCAACCCGGGCTGACCGAAGACGTCTATGCCAGCACCCAGGAGCTGGCCGAGTTTCGGCGTATCGCCACCTCTGGCCGCGGCGCGCAGATCCGCATCCTGCTGCACGACGCGGCTGCCGCGTTGCGCGACAGCCACCGCCTGATCGCTCTGGCCCAGCGCCTGCCCAGCGTGATGTTGGTGCGTACGCCGGTCGAGGACCTCGACCTGGCCTACGCCTCGTCGTATCTGCTCACGGACCGGGGCGGCTACCTGTTCCAGCCCGACGCCCAGCGTGCGGCCGGGCGCGCTGCCGCGGCCGACCGCGCGTCTCAGGCACCGCTGCTGCAGCACTTCAATGAAGTCTGGGAGCGTTCCGCGCGCGCCAGCGCGCTCCATCCGCTCGATCTCTAGCCGCTGGCTGAACGACACCACGAAAGGTGGTGCAGGCATTTCCATCGCCTCAAAGTGCCGCGAGCCTGTAAAAAACAGAGGTCTACGACGATGGTCGGTACCCTGGGACTCGAAATATGGTTCCCCAACCCCACTTTGGGTGGGTGCGTCGGGTTGCCGCGCCGCAGCAGCACAAGGCTATAATTAACAGGATTTTTCCCAGCCATCCGGCCAACCCCGGCACGGACGGCTGCAAGCTTCCCTTCCTCACCGGTGGTGACGTGAGCATTAATCTGATCCGCGAGTTCCTCGAATCCTCCCAGCTCGCCGGCGGTAACGCCGAATATGTCGAACAACTCTATGAATCCTGGTTGGCAGACCCGTCTTCGGTCTCCGCCGACTGGAGCAAATATTTCGAATCCTTCAAAGGCCGCGAGTCCGGGGACGTGCCCCGCTCTGCGGCCATTGCGCGTATAGAAGCCGCACAAAAGCAACGCCGCACGGCCGTCGCCGCTGCCGCTGGCCCGGTCGACGACGCCCACGCGCGCAAGCAGGCTGGCGTGCTGCGCATCCTCACCGCCTACCGCTCGCGCGGCCACCTGGCTGCCAACCTCGATCCGCTCGGCCTGGCTGAAAAGCTCCCCGCGCCGGACCTGGAGTTGTCGTTCCACGGCCTGAGCGACGCCGACCTGGACACCGAGTTCGACTGCGGCAACTTTGCCGGCGGTGGCCAGCGCATGAAGTTGCGCGATCTGATCGCCCGACTGAAGAAGGTGTACACCAACACCCTCGGCGCCGAGTTCATGTACATCAGCAACCATGAGCAGCGTAACTGGATCTACTCCCGCCTCGAGCAGGCCAATGGCAGCGCCGGCCTGGACAAGGCAGGCAAGCAGCGCGTGCTGGCCGGGCTGACCGCCGCCGAGGGCCTGGAGCGCTACCTGCATACCAAGTATGTCGGCCAGAAGCGCTTCTCGCTGGAAGGCGGCGATAGCCTGATCCCGATGGTGGACGACATGGTCCGCGCCGCGGGCGACAACGGCATCAAGGAAGTCGTGATCGGCATGGCCCATCGCGGCCGTCTCAATATGCTGGTGAATATTCTCGGCAAGCCGCCGCGCACGCTGTTCAACGAATTCGAAGGCAAGTTCGATCATCCGGATGATCCGGCGCACTCGGGCGACGTGAAGTACCACCTGGGCTTTTCCGCCGACGTCAAGACGCCGAACGGCGCCACCCACGTGGCGCTGGCGTTCAACCCGTCGCACCTGGAAATC
>DASXND010000288.1:0-3681 GCA_036495265.1 Dyella sp. | reverse complement strand
AGGGTTGCGACGTGCTTTATCCGGACGCGTGGGAGTCCTTTCTCCATGCGATTCCGGAAGCTGAGCGCGGCGACCTGATGAGTGCGTATCACCGTCGCCTTATCAGCGTCGACCCGCAGGTGCGCGTAAATGCTGCGCGTGCCTGGTCGGTGTGGGAGGGCGCCACCAGTTATCTGTGGCAGGACACCTCACATATCGAGTCGAGCGCCGAAGACGAGTTCGCGTTGGCGTTCGCCCGCATCGAATGCCATTACTTCGTGCATGGCGGCTTCTTCGAACACGATGACCAATTGCTGCGCAACGTCGACCGTATTCGCAAGATTCCCGCGGTGATCGTGCAGGGCCGTTATGACGTGGTGTGTCCGATGCGCAGTGCATGGGACCTGCATCGCGCGTGGCCGGAGGCCGATCTGCGCATCGTGCAGGATGCCGGTCATTCGGCGTTCGAGCCCGGCAATATCTCGGAGCTGATCGAGGCGACGGACCGCTTCCGCGGCTGATCTCGTAAGCAGGTAGATTTGCAGCGTCAGCCCTGGCCGGTAACGGTCGGGGCTTATTGTTTACGGAGTCACCGCTTCCAACGGCGGCGTCACCCGCGCGAGTACATGCAGGCCCACGTTGGAGCGCTTGGCCTGTCGCTTGGCGCGTGCTGCGAAAGCCGCAATCGACTGGACGCGCTGCGGCAGCGGCGGTGATAGCTGTACCGCGCCCATGACCACCGTGGTGAACGGAAAGAACTGCGGCGTGCCGCGACGATCCTTGCCGCGCAGTCCGCCGCGTGCAATATCGGCGGCGTCGAACAAGTGGGGCGAGCGGGAGTTGAAGGCCTCGATCACGCGATGGCAGCGCGCAGCCCAGTCCTCACTCTGAAACAGCACCACGAAATCGTCACCGCCGATATGCCCGACGAAGTCGAGCGCAGGATCGACATATTCGCTGAGCAGGCTGGATAGCAGCCGGATCATCTCGTCGCCGCGCGAGTAGCCGTAGTGGTCGTTGAATGGTTTGAAGTCGGTCAGGTCGACGTGCACGACCACGAAGCGTTCGCTGCCGCTGAGCAGACGCTCCAACTGTTCGGTGGTTGGGATATTGCCGGGAAGAAACGTCAGCGGATTGGCATGTCGTGCGGCGTCGATGCGCAGTTCGCTCACGCGGCGCACCAGGGCTTCGCCGGTGCCGAGCCCACGATACTCGCCGTCGCTGGTGACGATAAAGCCATCGCTGAGATAGCGTTGATCCTCGCCGCGAAGGACGTCAGCGAGGCTTTCCAGGCTGCGGTGTTCATCGCACACCAGGGGCGCGCCATTCATCAGTGCCGTACATGACTTGCGCGCCAGCAGTTCACGGGCGAAAGGTTGGGCCATGCGTTCATTGACCAGCCGGCGATTGATCAAGCCGATCGGGCGGCCATCCTTCACCACCGCCACGGCGTGCAGTTCCGGGTGGAGGACAAACAGCGCCATCACTTCGTCGTTGGTCTGTCGGGGATGCACGGAAGGTGCATCCATCAGCAAGTGACGCACCTGGGTGGGGCGCTGCGTCACCGGCCCTCGCGGCCGGGGCGGCACCGAGACCGAAGGCGTGCGCAGCATCTGTTGCGCCGCTTCGCTGGCCTCCGTCACCGGTTCGCCGATCGGCTTGCCGATCAGGAACCCCTGGGCGTAAGGAATGCCGAGTTCGCGCAGCAGGCGCAGGTCGGCGGGATCTTCCACCCCTTCGGCGACCAGATCGGTGCCCAGTGTTTCGGCGACCTGGCAGAGCGCGCGGACGATGGCCAACCTGCCAGCGCTGCGGGACAGGCCGTTGATGAGGTAGCGGTCGATCTTGACGACATCCGGATGGATCTCGTTCCACATCTCGAAGCTGGAATGGCCGTTACCGAAATCGTCTAGCGCAATGCGAATGCCATGCGCACGCAGATAACCCAGCGCATGGGCCAGGCGGGCGGGGTTCTCCACCACGTCGCGTTCGGTCACTTCGATGGTGATGCGCGCGGGGTCCAACCCGCTGCTGGTAAGGGCTGTCAGAACCTCGTCGGGACGCAAGGCATCGTGCAGGATCGCCTGGGCGCTGAGGTTGACCAGGAGCCGGCCATCACCGGGATGCGTAGCGAAGGCGCGGCAGATGGTGCGCGCCGCGTGCAGCTCGATATCCGCCAGCCGACCCTCCATGCGCGCGAGATCCAGCAGGTCGAGGATGGAGAAGTTGCCGGGCATGAAGGCGCAACGACTGAGTCCCTCGTGTGCGACGACTTCGAGCGTATCGACGCGCACCAGCGGCTGGAATACCGGTGTGAGACTTCCTGCCGCGAGTGCGCGCTCGAGCATGTGATGTCGGGACTCAGGGCGTAGCGGGATGGCTGGCATGCATGGCTTGGACTCAGGCCGCCGCAGCGACCCGATACGAGTGCTTCACTGCGAGTGGGGGCGGCGCCTCGTGCGCCTGCTCATGAGTGTCTTCCACGGCATCGGGAAGACGGAAGAAGGCCACCTGGCGCATCAACGCCTCGGCGTCGGTGCTGAGCGCGCGGCCCGTCATGTTGATGTCGTCCACCAGGCCAGCGTTTGCCTGCGTGATCTTGTCCATGTCGAGCACACTGCGATTGATCTGGGTGACGCCGCTGACCTGCGCCTGGCCGGCATCGGAGATCTGCGAAACCAGACCCGAAACGCGCGCCATGCTTTGCACGATGCCGTCCAATGCCTCGCCGGATAGCGCAACGCGTGCCCGCGCCACATCGACGGCTTCCGTGCTGCTGGTGACGAGACGGCGGATATCCTTGCCGGCCTCCACACAGCGCCGCGCGAGCAGGCGCACCTCATTGGCCACCACAGCGAAACCGCGGCCGCGCTCGCCGGCGTGCGCCGCTTCGATGGCCGCGTTGAGCGAGAGCAGGTTGGTCTGGAAGGCAATGCTGTCGACCAGGTCGACGATCTCCGTAATCCCAAGACTGGCTTGTTGAATCGCGTGCATGGAGTCCAGCGCTTCGCCGGCAACGTGACGCCCCTGTTCGACATGCCCCAGCGCTTCGCGTGCCGCGTGGGCGGCGCCATCGGCATGGTCGGCGCCTTGGATGGCCTTGCTGGACATGTGTTCGATCGAGGCGGCGGTCTGTTCGAGGTTGGCAGCCTGCGCCTGGGTGCGCTGGCTCAACGCCTGGTTGTCATGCGACAGGCGATGCGCGCGTTCGTCCACCGAGCACGCGCTGGCGCGGACTTGCTTCAGCACGCGCGTCAGCTGTTCGTCCATGGAGGCCAGCGCGCGCAGCAGCTTGCCCAGTTCGTCATTCACGCCGGCATCGAATCGTTCGCCGAGGGTGCCGGATGCAATGCGCTGGGCGACGTCGGTGGCCAGGTTCAGGCGCTGCATCAGGCTGCGCATCAGGGTGCCATCGAGCACGATGGTGGAAAGCAGGGCCATCACCAGCAAGACGAACAGCAGGAGCATGCCCTGGCGATCGGCCTGGCGTTGCGCCTGCACCTGGCTGTTGCCCTTGGCCAGTGCGGCCTGGAACAGGTTGGCGAAGTCGCTCTGCAGCGGTTCGTAGGCCGGTTGTACTTCCGTGCTGAGTTTCAGCGCGCCGATGTCGAACTGGCCGGCGTCGAGCAGGGCCAGCGTTTCGTCGATGGCGCGGTCGGCCTCGGCGCGATGCACCTCGGTCAACTTCAAGGACTGGGCCTG
>DASXND010000287.1:0-6023 GCA_036495265.1 Dyella sp. | reverse complement strand
CCGCCAGGATGCCGGCGATGACGAAGTGCGCGAGGCGGCGCGCGCGGCCGAAGCGCACGAGTTCATCAGCGCGCTGGGCAAGGGCTACGACGAGGAGCTCGGCGAGCGCGGCGTGCGCCTGTCCGGCGGCCAGCGCCAGCGCATCGCCATCGCGCGGGCCATTCTGCGCGACGCGCCGCTGCTACTGCTCGACGAGGCGACCTCGGCACTCGACGCCCAATCGGAGGCGGCCATCCAGCAGGCCCTGGAGCGACTGGAGAAGGGACGCACTACCCTGGTGATCGCCCATCGCCTCGCCACGGTACAGCGCGCCGATCGCATCGTGGTGATGGATGGCGGCCGCATCGTGGCCCAGGGTACGCACGAAAGCCTGCTGGCTGAGGGCGGCCTTTACGCGGAGCTGGCTCGGTTGCAGTTCACCGCGTAAGCATCGCGCACAGAGTGCACTCCTACACAGGGACGTTCGACTGTGGGAGCGCACCCTGTGCGCGATTGTCCTAGCCCCACACCTTCAAATTCCGCCCAAGGCCGCCACCAGCGCCCGCACCGTGTCGACATCGCTGCGGATCTCGCCACCGGCCATTTCGGGCAGCACGGCATTCGTGAAACGCATCGCCGACGGAAGCTCGCTTTTCGCCGAAGCATGAAACTCCCGTGCGCCGGTCAACCGCCTCAACGTGGTGATATTGCCCGGATCGATACCCGCACCAGGCATGACGATCAAGCGATCATGCGCCTGCTCCACCAGAGCACGGATGCGAGTGGCACCTTCCATCGCCGAGCGCGCGCCACCCGACGTCAGGATGCGCTCGGCTCCAAGCGCGATCACATCCTCCAACGCGCGCGATGGATCGCGTGCCATATCGAAGGCGCGATGGAAGGTCACGCCCATGCCGCCGGCGACCGTCACGAGCGCGCGGCAACGCGCCATGTCCACGTCGCCATCGGCATCGAGCACGCCGATCACCACGCCGTCGCAACCGAGCGAGGCGCAGGCCTCGATATCGCAGCGCATCGTTTCGATCTCGCGATCGTCGTAGAGGAAGTCGCCGGCGCGGGGGCGGATCAAGACATACAGCGGCAGCGCCACGCGCTCCCGCACCAAGGCGATCTGGGCGTGCGAGGGCGTCAGCCCACCCAGCTCCAGCGCCGTGCACAGCTCGATGCGTCCAGCGCCGCCCGCCCGTGCGGCCAGCGCCGAGGCCACCGAGTTGGCGGCCACCTCAAGCAGGACACCGGTCACGTCAGTAGACACTTTGCGCCGGTAGCAGGCCGTCCTGGCGCTGCGCATCGCATACCGCATAGGAGAAGCCGGGCTGGATCGCCCAGGCACCGACTTCACCCGCGCGGTTCATCGCCAGAAAACCCACCTGCAAATCCTTCGACGCTTGCGGCCGACGCTTCACGATACGCATGACGGCTTCGCGACAGGCATCCTGCGGCGAACGCCCCTGCCGCATCAGTTCGACCACGAGAAAGCTGCCGACGTTGCGGATGACTTCCTCGCCCACGCCGGTCGAAGTCGCGGCGCCAACGTCGCCATCCACGTACAGGCCCGCACCGATGATCGGACTGTCGCCCACGCGGCCGCGCATCTTCCACGCCATGCCGCTGGTGGTGCAGGCGCCAGCCAGGCGACCCTGCGCATCGATGGCCAGCATGCCGATGGTGTCGTGGTTGCCGCTACCGCCTGGCATGCCGGTCTTGCCGTAATCGCGCACTTCGCTGTTGACCGACGGCTGGTAATGCGCGGTCTTCAGCCACTCCCGCCAGGCCTGCTCGGACTCGGGCGTCAGCAGGTCCTCTTTCTTGAAGCCCTGCTCGAGTGCGAACTGCAGCGCACCGTCGCCCGCCAGCAGCACGTGCGGCGTGCGCTCCATGACGCGGCGCGCCACCTGGATGGGGTGCGCGATATGCTCCAGCGCGGCCACCGCACCGCAACTGCCATCGGCGTCCATGATGCTGGCGTCGAGCGAGACGTGGCCGTCCCGGTCCGGATAGCCGGCGCGGCCCACACTGTGATTCTTCAGATCAGCTTCCGGGACCATCACGCCGGTCTCTACCGCATCCAGCGCGTGCCCGCCCTTGGCGAGTACGGACCAGGCCGCCTGGTTGGCCGCCACGCCGAAGTCCCAGGTGGAAACGACGCGCGCGCCCGTGACGCTCTTGCCCGCCGCGGCGGTGCCCGCCCCTGCCTTGCCGGCAAGTGCGAGTGCCGAGGCACCCAGCAGGGAGGCTTTGAGGAAATCTCTACGGTCTGCCATGGCTTGCTCCAGCAACGCTGACGTTGCTTATCCACAAAAACAAAAAACCCCGCGTCTTACGACGCGGGGCTTCCATTTACCTCGATGACCGGCGCGCGCGCCGGAACGCCGAAATCAACCAGCGATCTCGACGCCCGAAGCCTGGGCGCCCTTCGGGCCCGTGGTGACTTCGAACTTCACGCGCTGACCTTCCTGCAGGCTACGAAAGCCCTTGGAGTTGATCGCCGAAAAGTGGACGAACACGTCCTCCCCACCGTCCTCGGGTGCGATGAAGCCGAAACCCTTGGCGTCGTTGAACCACTTGACCGTACCGAAACGCATTGCGTGAACCTCTGAATCATGGACTGGATGCACCACGGCTAGCGCTGAACCACCTTGACCCCTTGGTCGGCCGCCCCTGGCACGGCCGAAGTATCAACATGTTTCATAGCAAAGCGCAATATGGTGACCGCATTCACACGATCAAAATCGAACCTGTTGCTCAGCTTTTGACCAAATTGGCGAGGATCCGGGGCACTTCGGCGGTCGCCGCGGCCAGATGGGCGAAGATTTCCTCGATGCTGATCTCCGCCTCGTCGCCACAACCTGCTGCAAAATTAGCCACCAGGGCCAGGCAGGCGTACTCCAGCTCCAGTTCACGAGCCAGTACGGCTTCGGGCATGCCGGTCATGCCGACCAGATCGCAGCCATCGCGCTTCATGCGAGCGATCTCCGCCCGGGTTTCCAGACGCGGCCCCTGGGTGGCGCCGTAGCAACCGCCGTCGATGGCCGCGATGCCAGCCGTCGCCGCGGCCCCAAGCAGCTGACGACGCAGCGATTCGGTATAGGGCTCGCTGAAGTCGATGTGTTTGACCTCGGCGCCCTCGACGTCGCAAAAGCTGGTGTAGCGACCGTGGGTGTAGTCGATCACCTGATCCGGCACCACGATGACACGCGGCCCCATATCGGCGCGGATACCGCCCACTGCGTTCACGCCAATGATCCGTCGCGCGCCCAGCGCATGCAGTGCCCACAGGTTCGCGCGGTAGTTCACACGATGGGGTGGCACGGTATGGCTCTCGCCGTGACGCGCCAGGAAAGCCAGGCGGCGCCCGGCGAAGTCGCCGATCACCACATCGCCCGAGGCCACGCCGAAGGGTGTCTCCACGCTATGCCGCGCGGGGTTCTCCAGGCCGGGGAAGTTGTACAAGCCGCTGCCGCCAATCACGGCAAGATCGATAGTCACGAGTCGTTCCTGGATGGGTAGTGAGTCATGGTGCCGTCGCGGCCAGCCGCTCGGCGAACCCCTTGAGATGGTGGCCCAGGGCCTCGCGCGTGCGTGCGTCGGCGAGCCGTCCATCGATGATCTTGGTATGCGCCTGGAACACCAGCACGTCGCCCTGGGGCTCGGTACGGGCACCGGCACGACGCAGGATAAGCCGCAGCTGGTCCTGGGCGCGCACCGTGCCGGTCGCGCCCGGGCTGGCGCCGATGATGCACACCGTCTTGCCGCTGAGTGCAGCGATCTTGCGTGCCTTGCCGATACGCGAGGCCCAGTCCACGGCGTTCTTCAGCACGCCGGTGATACCGCCGTTGTATTCCGGGCAGGCCAGGAGCAAGCCGTCCGCCGCGTCGATGGCCTGCTTGAGTGCCGTTACGGGAGCGGGGTCACCCTGCTCTTCCACGTCCTGATCGAACAACGGCAGGTCGTGCAGGCGGTGGATGGTGATGTGCATGCCTGCAGGCGCCAGCTCCTGTGCCGCATGCAGCAGGGCCGTATTGAAGGACGCCTGCCGCAGACTGCCGGAGATGCCGAGTATGTTCATGCGTCCGCTCCGCGGTGCGATGGTGGTCACTTCAGCGCGTAGATACCCGGCAGGTTGCGCCCCTGCTCGTAGTAGTCCATGCCGAAGCCGAAGACGTAGCGGTCAGGCAGTTCCACGCCATTGAAATCCGCGCTAACGCCCTCGACCAGGCGGTCGTGGTCCTTGGTGCACAGGCTGACAATCAACACGCGCCGCGCGCCACGGCGCAGGCAGTCGTCGCGCACGGCCTTCAGCGTATGGCCTTCGTCCAGGATGTCGTCCACCAGCAGCACGGTCCGCCCCTGCATGTCCGCGGCCGGCTCGCGCAGCCAATGCAGCTCGCTGCCCGAGGTCGCGCCGCGATAGCGGGTGGCGTGCACGTAATCGAATTCGAGATCGGTGCGGATGGCCAGCGCCAGATGACCGGCGAAGATCAGCGCGCCATTCATGACGGTGAGAAAGACCGCGCGTTCGCCGTCGAGCGCCGCGTCGATGCGACGCCCCATATCGGCGATCACGCATTCCAGCGCGTCACGATCGAACAGTAGATCGGCATCGGCCAGTGCGGCGCTGAGCGAGTGTGTTTGGGTGTTCATGCCTGCCCTTCCAGGGGTTGTCCTGCCACGGGATGGAGCGCCGTGATGCGCGCGATGAAACGGTCGCGCTGCGGGTTATCGGTAAGTCCTTCCCAGGTCGATGCGACGGCACCGCGCAACGCGGCCAGTCGCTCGGGAGCGGTAGCGGCGCGACCCTGCACGGCGCCGATGGCTTCCTCCACCACATCGGGGAAACAGGCCAACACCAGTTCGCAACCGGCGTCGAGGTGGGCATGGACGCGTGCGGCGACGCCGCCGGCAGCACCGGCCGCGGCCATGCTGATGTCATCGCTGATCACGGCACCACTGAAGCCCAGCTCGCCGCGCAGGACCTGCTCGATCCAGCGCCTGGAGAAACCCGCCGGGCGGTCGTCGACGGCAGGATAGATGACATGAGCCACCATGACCGCCTCGGCATGTGCATCGATACCCTCCATGAAGGGCAGCAGATCCTCACGGCGGATCTGCTCGAGCGGTCGCGGATCGATCGCAGCGGCCTTGTGCGTATCGACAGCCACCGAACCATGCCCCGGAAAGTGCTTGAGCACCGCCGCCATGCCGCCCAGGTGCATGCCGCGCACGTAAGCCTGCGCCAGCTCGGCGGCGGCTTCCGGGTTGGCATGTAACGCGCGCGGACCGATGGCGGCGTTGCCGCGCGCCAGATCGACCACGGGCGCAAAGCTGAAATCCACGCCGCTGGCGCGCAGCTCGCTGGACATGACCCAGGCATGCTCCTCGGCCAGTCGCACGGCATCGTGTGGATCGCGGTCGTACACGGCGCCTATCGCCGATAGCGGTGGCAACCGCGTAAATCCCTCGCGAAACCGCTGTACCGGACCACCTTCCTGATCGACAGCGATCAGCATGTCGTCACCACCGACGTCGCGAATCGCATCGACCAGCGACAGCAACTGCTCGCGCGAGCTGAAATTGCGTGAGAACAGCACCACGCCCGATACGCCGGATGCCTTCAGCCAGGCGTGCTCGGAGTCGGCCAGCATGGTGCCGGCCAGGCCGATCATCAGCATGCGGTCGGCTCCCTTGCTGCGTCGCGCTCATCCTGCGTCCAGTGGGCGTACGGATGCGCAATCAGATTGACGTTGAAGTAGCGGACCAGATGGCTGACCTCGCGCCCCAACCATGACGGTTGCGGAAACGCGGCATCGGCCGCGCCGAGCTCGATCTCGGCCACCACCAGGCCGGCGTTTTCACCGAAAAACTCGTCGATCTCGAACAGTGCGCCATCGACGGTGACGTGGTGGCGGATTTTTTCCAGTACACCATCGCATAAGGTCGCCAGCATCTCTTCGGCATCGGCGAGCGGCATGGGGTATTCGAATTCCGCACGTTCGATGCCCAGCTGCGCCGACTTGATATTG
>DASXND010000286.1:0-6496 GCA_036495265.1 Dyella sp. | reverse complement strand
CGCGAACTCGGCCGACATGGTGCTCACGTTCCGCAACACCCATGACTGGCTGATCAACAGTCCCGACACGTTGGAAGCGGTGTTCAAATCCGCGTTCGACGTACTCAAGCCCGGCGGCGTCTTCGGACTGACCGAACACCGCGCCAAACCGTTCGGCGATGCACGCGTGACTGCGGGCGCGCTGCACCGGATCCCCGAGGACTATTTGATCGCCCTGGCGCTCAAGACCGGCTTCCAACTCTCCGGTGTCTCGGAAATCAATGCAAACCCCACCGACCCGGAAGACATCAATATCCATCGCCTGCCGCCGGACCTGGCCGGCCCCGAGGATGAACACGCGAAAATGAAAAGCATCGGTGAATCCGACCGCATGACGCTGCGTTTCGTCAAACCCTTGGCCGGCAACGCAGCAGCAAGCCGTTAGCCTGCGCGTCTTCGATAACCGGGACGCCAGCAAGGACTGCGCACGAGCGGTGGCTCGGCGTAACGTGACTCGATGTTCAATGCCATCGCGTAAAAAAAGCGGCCCACAAAGTGGGCCGCCAACGCATCGCTCCCCCTTGCCTACTTGCTGGCCGGCTTGTAAGTCAGATCAGCGTTGTAGCTGTCGACATGCGAAGACGATTCCTGCACGACATCGTTCAACGACTTGCGTAGTGCCGCGGTATCGTCTTTGCCATAGACGCCTTCCATCATCTTCCACAAGGTCGGATTGGTTTCATTGCCTACTTCCCCCCAATTCTTGGCGGGCCACAAGACGATAAAATCCGGCGAGCCTTCGGCACCTTGGCGCACCTTGCCGACCACGAAGTGTCCAGGCCAGTTCGCCTTGTTGGCGGCAGCGGCGATCTTTTTCGCGACGTCGGTGAAAGTTTCCGAGGCCTCATGGCCCGGCTTGAGCTTGAAGTACGTCACCTGCATGAAAGGCGCTGCAATGCCTGCTCCCTTGGCCAAATGAGCCATGTCCGGCATCACCTCGACAAAGGCGCTGGTCTCGCTCTTCAGATGCGGATTGACGTTGGTCCGGAGCGCTTGATCGCATGCCTTGCCCGCGGCCTGCATCGCATCGAACGTTTCCCAGCTTACCGGCTGCGAGGTATACGAATAGCTGTAGGTATCGCCGGTTTCGTGCGCCCAGGCATCCCACCCGAACTTGAAGCCATGCTGAGCCAGGCACTGGTTGAACGCTTTGGTGCCTGCTTCATAGGCCAGCTGATCCGCCGGTGCCACCACGTCGGTGTACACCCGGATGATGTTCGCCTTGCCCGCGTCTTGCGCATGTGCGGACGACATGCCTGAAAGTGCGATCGCTAACGCCAGCCAAAATTTCGTGCTCTTCATGAAATCTCCCTCAGGGCCTGGGCCCCCAATGGTTTGGGTTGGTTTGACAACGGCACCCGCAGGACGCGAAGACCGCCCACGACGAAGGCAACTCATAACAGGAGTGACTTGCTTGCGATGACCTGTAGCCGCCTACGCATGGACGCATAGGGAGAGGATCGACACCGAACGGCGACATACGGCGCATGACGTTTATCGTTCCCGGTCGGCAACACCACGGATGCAATACGCCCGGCCAAGCCGAAGCGACGCGTCCTACGTCATGGCGTATCAGTTTGTTGGAGCAACTGCCGGGCGGCGGCGCTCATTAGGGCGTCGTCGGGCTTAACCGAAAATAGGCCAGAAAGCATAGGCCGGTGGCCGTTGCGGCCGCTACCCAGCCCACTGGCGTGCCACTGCGCACCAGCTGAGCATCAATCGTGCAGTAGGGGCGCGCCCATGGCGAACGATGCCTTGGCAATGCGGCCCTCGGCGATCTCGTAGACGCACAGCATCTCCATGCGGCCCTTGCCCTCGGGGAAGGTGCGGGTGACCTGTTCCAGATCCACCACCACCTGCCCCATCACGACCCGGCTGAGCAGCCGGGCGTGCAGATCCGGCTCGGTAAAGCGAACCAGGATGCGACGGCGCAACTCGTCATGCCCCTGCGCCAGCCTTTCGCCGTGCAGCACATACTGCGCGGCGTCAGGTGCGTAGGTTGCGAGCCAGGCATCGACATCCTTGTCGTTGTAAGCCTGCAACTGCCGCTGGATCAGCGCAGCGGGATCGGCACGCATGCTCAGCGCATGATGCCGGTATGGCCCAGCGAATAACGACCCGGCTGCGGCCACACGGTAAGACCGTGCGGCTCCTGGCCCACCTTGATGGAGCGGACCTGGCCCGTGGTCGTATCGAACGCGTAGACCACGTCGTCGAAGCGGCCGGACAGCCACAAGGTCTTGCCATCCGCACTGACGTTGCCCATGTCCGGGCTGCCGCCACCGGGAATCGGCCAGTTCGCCACCACCTTCTGCGTGGCGAAGTCGATTACCGAGACGCTGCCCTTGCCATTGCGCGGGCCATGGATCTTGTTGGAACCGCGGTTGGATACGTAGAGCTTGGAACCGTCACGGCTCGGATAGAGGCCATGCGTGCCCACGCCCGTCTTGATAAAACCGACCTGCTTGAAGCTGGCACTATCGATCAGGTAGACGCCATCGGCCATCATGTCGGCCACATAGAACGTCTTGCCATCGGGCGACGAGCGGATGTCCTGCGGCATGCCACGCTTGGCCAGGTCCAGGTAGCCCACCACCTGGCGCTTGACCAGGTCGATCTTGGTCAGCTTGCCGGTGAATTCACAGGTGAAGATCGCGTAGGTACCGTCGATGGCGAATTCGGCGTGGTTGATGCCCTTGCACTCCGGAGCCTGCAGGCTGGCGTGCATCGCCATGGTGTGCGCGTCGCGGAAATCCAGGCGCGCATGCGCCTCGACCACGACGATGGCTTCCTTGCCGTCCGGCGTGAAGTACATGTTGTACGGGTCGTCAACCGCAACGTTCGCGCCAGGCTTGCCGGTGCGGGCGTCGATCGGCGTGAGGCTGCCGTCGGTGCCGCGCTCGGCGTTATTGGTCACCCACAAGGTGCGCAGATCCCACGACGGCACCACGTGCTGGGGGCTGCGACCGACCTTGAACTTGTCGACGACCTTGTACGTGGTCGGATCGATGACATAGACGTCGTTCGAGCGCAGGTTCGGCACATAGATCCGCGCCGGGTCCTTCGCCACGGCGGGGCTCAGGTGATCGAGCCCTGCTTCGCTGTACATATTGGCGGGATTGATCACCGGCGGCATGCCGGGAACGGTGGTGACCGACGATGCCGCCAGGGCGTTGCCGCCCATGCATGCTGCGGCAAGCGCAAACGATGACAGGCGGAACAGACGGGATGAGCGCAGTGAGTTAGCGATGGCCATGGGCAAACAACGTATGAGTTAGGGGAATTGGGGTGTCGTTCCCGCAAGGGAATCAGCGGCCCTGGGTGTCTTTCCGGAGCGCGTCGACGGTATGTAACACAATAGCATTGATGCCGATCTGACCGAGCTCAGCCGAGGCCTTGCGCGGGTCGCCGCCATACACGCCATCGGACGGGCCCAGCTTGGGGCCGTGCTGGAGGCGGTCCAGCCGGACCATTTGCGGCGCGACGGCCAGTTGCAGCGAGGTATCCGCCAGACCCGCGTGGGTGCCGATTTCGTCATCACGAAAACCGCGCTGGCGCAGCATCTGCGCGTAGCCGTCGGATGAGGATTCGTAGTATTCCGCTGGCACGATGGCGCGTACCTTGGAGCCGGACCAGGCCTTGTTCAGATGGGCGGCGACCTGTTCGAGATCCTTCTTGTAGCCGCCATGGTCACCGAGGAACACGATGTTGCGGAAACCGTGTGCGGCAAAACTTTGTGCCGCGGACTCCAGCATCTGCTCGAAGGCTGCATCGGAGATCGTGATGGTGCCAGGGAAACGCATATGCGACGACGGCGGCGCATAGCCTCCTTCCGGCACGTAAGCGACGACCGGTGCGACCAGGGCGTTGCCCAGCCCTTCGGCGATCTTCTGCGACAGATACGCCGCCCGCGCGTTGTGCTTGCCGACGGCAATGCCAGGTCCGCTCTGCTCGGTCCCGCCAACAGGAATGATGATGGTGGTCTTGCCTGCCTGCACCTGATCGCGAATTTCCGTCCAGGTCAGATTCTCCAGCAGGACGGTCTTCGGCGCCGATTGCGCCATCGATGCTTGCGTGGCGAAAAACAGTGCGGCGAAAGCGAGAGCGCGCGGCGATGGGTGGCGCATCTTGGATAATCCTTACGACAAGTAGCGGGTCGGCATCGTGACGCCTCATCCGAAGTCACGCCTGTACACAGTCGCATAGCTTGCCGCATATGGCCGCGATCCACGAGATGGTGTGCGCATGGCTCTACATGGTTCCTTCATGTAGTCCGTGGTCCTTGCCCCCAAGGAACCTCGAATAGCTAGCCCGTCACAAGAGGTCTATCAATCCGGCGAGTGCCTCGGATGGCGTTCTTTCCACGCTGCCAACGCTTCGTAGTACTGCGTCAGAGCATCTTCGTAGAAGTCGAAGATGCAAGGCACGCAGCCCTGGCCGCAGCAGTCGCCGGCATCAGGTTCTACGGGCCTTACCGGGAGCGGATCATCGGAGGGCGCAGACGCGCCCTCCGTTGCAAGGGGTCGTTCTGAATCAGTCAAACGATTATCCGGGCTTGCGGAAACGATAGACGAACTGGTCGGTATGACCGCGTATCGACTTGTCGAATACCTTGATGTTGTGCGGATCGGCCGGGTTGCGCAGCACGTCGCTTTCGCCGTCGAACACGAAACCGACCGACTCGACCTGCTTCTTCACGATGGCCGGATCGATCCGGTGCAGCGTGTCGGTGTCACGCATGCCGGACCCCGTTTCGGCCACGTGGTCCACCACCACGAACACGCCGCCGGGCTTGAGCGAATCGAACACCTGCTTGTCGAACGTCACCGGGTCGACCTTGCCCATGAATGCGTCCGGGTAGTCGTGGTAGTTCTGCGAGGTAAACACCAGGTCGACCTTCTCCGGCGTCTTGAACTGGGCCGCCGGCACCATCAGCACGCCGACGTTGTCATAATGCGGCATGGCCACCAGCGCCTTGGAAGCCTGTACGTCGGACTTGGCCTCCTTGCCGTATTCATTCGGCCACACGGCATAAACGCGCCCCGTCGGCCCGACGATGGCACTGAACACGCGCGTGAAATAGCCGCTGCCGGGAATCAGATCCACCACTTTCTGGCCCGGCTTCACTTCGGCGAAGGTGGCCAGTGCAGCGATCTTGCGGCGATCGTCGTTGGCGGTATCGTCTTTGCGCGCCGGATCGTTGATGGCCGCGGTGACATACGCCGGGACGGCGCCACCTGCGGGGGCCTGTGGTGCGGCTACCGCCGCGGTGACGGGGAAAGCGAGAGCAACCAGCACTGCAAGAACGGTCGGACGCATGAGGAACTCCGTAGTCAGGTGGGGGGCGCCATTGTGCGCCCCTACAGGGTAACCCGCGCCATGCCCTTTGGCATAAGCGCCTGATCACGATCCACGCCATGACATGCGCGGAGCGTGAACACGCTGCCACGGCTTATTTGGCCGGGGACGGACCCGCCACGGTGGTCAGCAACACGTGCCAGTAGGCCAGGTCGTCATAGAACGACTTCACCGGAATACGCTCGTTGAGACCATGCGCAAATGCGTCGCTGTTCTTCATGAACAGACCGCTGACGCCATAGGTGGGAATACCCGCGGCACGATAGTAAAGGCCATCGGTGGCGCCCGACTCCTGTTCCGGGGTAATCGTGACGCCAGGGCGAATCGTATGCACGGCCTTGGTCACCGCCGCCAGCACATCGGGACGCAGCGGCGAGGCATCGCTGGAGATGGCCTTGCCGACCAGGTTGACCTCGACCTTTGGACCCACCAGGTCCTGCACCGTCTTCTGCACGGTGCTGACCGCCACCCCGGGAAAGATGCGGCAGTTGATGGTGGCCGTGGCCGACTGCGGCAGCGCATTGTCGGCATGGCCGCCACGCAGCAGGGTCGCCACACAGGTGGTGCGGGTCTTGCCCACTTCCGACGGCTCGGCGGCCAGCACCTCAGCCGCGGCCGTGTTGTGCGGATCCTGCGCAAAGGCGCGCATGGCCTCCCCCACCTTGCCCTGCGTGGTCGCTCCCAGCGCCTTGAACGAGGCCAGCGTGGTGTCGTTCCACATGACCGGGAAGCTATAACCCTGGACCTTCTTCAAGGCGTCAGCCAGTTCATAGATGGCGTTGTCGGGGCGCGGCAGCGAGCTGTGGCCACCCGGGTTGCGCGTCGTCAGCTCAAAGCTTGCATAAGCCTTCTCAGCCGTCTGCAGGCCATACACCAGGGGCTTGCCGGCTTCGCTCAGCTCGCCGCCGCCCGCATCCGTATTCAGCGCGAAGTCGGCATCCACCAGGTCACGATGATGCTCGACCAGGTCCTGCATGGTGTCCTGCGTGGTTTCCTCATCGCCGGTGTAGACGATGATCAGGTCGCGCGTCGGCACGAACCCTTCTTTCTTGAGGCGGATGAAATTTGCCGCCAACACCGTGACGCCGCTCTTGATGTC
>DASXND010000285.1:0-6613 GCA_036495265.1 Dyella sp. | reverse complement strand
CGCACCGGTGGTATCTGCCAACGCGATGGTGCCGCCGGCCTGTGCACGATTATCGGCTGCCGAGGGATGCTGGCTGGCGCGAAACACGTAGTCGTAGGCGGTGACTTTATCGAGCAGGCCGCGCGCCCGCGCCAGCACGCTCTGCAAGCCGCGCTTGCGTGAACCACGTGGTTCGCCACGCATGGGATCGTAGGCAATGATCAGCGTGTTTCGATCGAACATCGCACTCTGGAAGCGCGCGTAAGGGCACATGTATTTGCATACTTGCTGGCGCAGGAAGCCGGCATTGCCCCAGGTGGCGAAGCCGTAGAGCAGAATCCAGAACGTTTCCCAGCCACCCCAGGCCAGGGGCGTACGCTGCGCGAGATCGACAATCGGACTGAAGAAGCCGACGAAGGTGAACCCGGTCCACAGCGAGAACAACGCCCATAGCAGGTGCCGCGCGCCCTTGCGCAGAATTTTTTCGCGATTCCACGGCCCCGCATCCAGCTTCATTTGCTTGTTGCGGTCGCCCTCGCACCAACGCTCGAGCCAGATCGAGACCTCGGTCCAGACGGTTTGCGGACAGGCATAACCGCAGAACAGTCGACCGGCCAGGGCGGTAAAAAAGAACAGCGCAAGCGCCGCAATGATCAGCAGCATCGACAGGAACAGGAAATCCTGCGGCAGGAACATCAAGCCGAAAATGTGGAACTTGCGCGCAGGCAGATCGAGCAAGACTGCCTGCTGTCCATTCCAGCGCAGCCACGGAAACAGATAGAACATGCCGAGCAACCACAGCACAGCCCCCACCCGCAGGCGATTGAACCGCCCTGACACTTCACGTGGGTAGATCTTGCGTTCGCTGACGTAGTACGAGCTGCTTTCGTCGTCGATGACGTGCAGCGGAATGCGGCCGCTCATGATTTTCCATCGGGTCGTAACCCGCCTTGGACAAAGCGCGAAGGGCGCAACAGGATCCACGTGAACAGGCTCGACGATGCCGTGGCCAACCAAATCAGGAAAAATCCCAGCGTGTAGCCAAGCTCACGACTCAGCCGCAGCGATGGAAAGGTTATTTCCCGCAAGGCCTCAGGGTCGATGAAGGCGAAGAACACCATCGTCACCACGCCGGCCACGAAGAAGCTGGGCCACAGAATGGCGCCGACACATTGCAACGATGCACGTGGCGGCGCCTGCTCCGACAGGTTGGGAGGCTGCGGCTTCATTATTCCGCGGCAGCCCCATCGGCTGGCGGCGGGTCGGTATGCGGCGACAGCGTCCAGACGTAGGCGCCGACCAGCCGTGTACGAGTGTCGCCCAGCACCGGCTTCCAGGTCGGCATGACGCCCCGGCGGCCTTCGCTCAGCGTCTTGTGCAGCGCGGCCTTGCTGCCGCCGTACAGCCAATGGCCGGCGGTGAGGTCCGGCGCGCCCAGCATCGGGTTGCCCTTGCCCTGCGGGCCATGGCAGGCCACGCAGGTCGTGGCGAACAACTTCTCGCCGCGTTCCGCCGCATCCTTCGGTTGGTCGGTTCTGGACAGCGACAGCACATAGGCGATCGTGTCATCCACCGCGGTGGGACCGCCTTGCTCGATCAGCGTGGGGGCCCACGCCGGCATGACCGCCTGGCGGCCATCCTGGATCGTTTCGAGAATGCGCTCGGGCGTGCCGCCCCAACGCTTGGCGCCAAGGGTCAGGTCGGGAAAACCGACCGTGCCGTGCCCACCTGAACCATGACAGGCCGCGCATTGATTGATGAAGATGGTGCGGCCGATCGACACCGCCCCCGGATCCTGGGCCAGCGCATCGATAGGTTTGCCCGCATAGAGCTTGAGCGTGTCATCCAGCCGGGCGTCCTCGGCGGCGTTGTCCAGCGCCCATTCGGACTTCGAACTCCAGTGGCCGTAACCTTTCAGCTGGCCCACACCGAACCACATGAGATAAGCCACGGCGAAAACGATGGTGATGTAGAACAGGTTGATCCACCAGCGCGGCAGCGGCTTGTTGAATTCGGTGAGATTGCCGTCCCAGACATGCCCGGTTTCGTCCGGCTTGGGATCGCCAGGCCGACGTTTGGTATTGCCTACCAGCAGCCACGCGCAACCGGCCAGGTTCAACACCGTCAGGATGACTACGTACCACGTCCATGCGGGCGTCATGTTGTTTCCTCCTTGTCGTCTTCCAGAGGCATCTGGGCAGCTGCATCGAGTACGGACTTGTGACCCGGCAGCCAAAGCCAGATACAGCCCCCTACAAACAGCAGCAGCAATGCAGCGGTAATCAGGCCAGGCAGCATGTCACTCAGCCCCCTCGGCCACTTGCATATCCGCCTGCGAGACATGGGTGCCAAGCCCCTGCAGATAGGCGATGACCGCATCGAGTTCGGTCTTGCCTTCAACGGCCGCTGGCGCGTCCGCGATATCGGCGTCCGTGTAGGGGTCGCCAATGCGCCTGAGGGCGCGCATATGCTGCGCGACTTCCGCACCGTCGAGCTTCGCCTTGGCCAACCACGGGTAGGCCGGCATATTCGACTCGGGCACCACGTCGCGCGGATCGTTCAGATGCGCTCGGTGCCACTCGTCGGAATAGCCGCGCAGGCCCACGCGGGCAAGGTCCGGTCCGGTGCGCTTGCTGCCCCACTGGAACGGATGGTCGTAGACCGACTCGCCCGCCAGCGAGTAATGCCCGTAGCGCTCGGTTTCAAAGCGGAGCGTGCGAATCATCTGCGAGTGGCAGCCGTAGCATCCCTCACGGACGTAGATGTCGCGCCCGGCCAGTTCCAACGCGGGATAGGGCTTGATCCCCGGCAGCGGCTTGATCGTCTCGGCCTGGAACATCAGCGGCACGATCTCCGCCAAGCCACCAAAGGACACCGCGACGGCGATCAAAATCATCATCAGGCCGATGTTCTTTTCGATTTTTGCGTGTGTATGACTCATGTCTGTTCCCTCAGGCACGGGCGTCCGAAACATCGGGCGGAAGTACCGCTTGCGGCGCGGTGCTTGCTGCTGCCAGCCGGAAAGTCTTGAACACATTCCAGGCCATCACCAACATGCCCGACAGCACGATCAGTCCACCGCAGAGGCGAAACAGGTAGTACGGCTTGGTGGCGTTGAGCGCCTCGACGAACGAGTACACCAGCGTACCGTTCTCCGGGTCGGTGGCGCGCCACATCAGGCCCTGCGTCACGCCGGCGATCCACATCGTGGCGATGTAGACGACCACGCCGATCGTGTGGAGCCAGAAATGCGTGTCGATCAACTTGATCGAGTACATCTTCGACAGGTTGAGCACACGTGGCAGCATCGCGTAGATCGAGCCGATCGAAATCATCGCCACCCAACCGAGCGCACCCGAATGCACGTGACCGATGCCCCAGTCGGTGTAGTGACTGAGCGAGTTGACCGTCTTGATCGACATCATCGGTCCCTCGAACGTGCTCATCATGTAGAACGAGAGCGAGACGATGAGGAACTTCAGGATCGGATCGGTGCGCAGCTTGTACCAGACGCCCGACAAGGTGAGGATGCCGTTGATCGCACCGCCCCAGGACGGCGCCAGCAACACCAGCGAGAACACCATGCCCAGCGACTGCGCCCAGTCGGGCAGCGCGGTGTACTGCAGGTGATGCGGACCGGCCCACATGTACACCGCGATCAGCGCCCAGAAGTGCACGATCGATAGCCGGTAGGAATAGATCGGACGGTCCGCCTGCTTGGGCACGAAGTAATACATCATGCCGAGGAAGGCGGTGGTCAGGAAAAAGCCCACGGCGTTATGGCCATACCACCACTGCACCATGGCATCGACCGCGCCGGAATAGACCGAGTACGACTTGGTGAGGCTCGCCGGAATCGCCAGGTTGTTGACGATGTGCAGCAGTGCGATGGTGATGATGTACGCGCCGAAGAACCAGTTGGCGACGTAAATGTGTTTGACCTTGCGCTTGGCGATGGTGCCGAAGAACAGCACCGCATAGGCGACCCAGACGATCGTGATGAGAATATCGATCGGCCATTCCAGCTCGGCGTATTCCTTGCCCTGGGTCATGCCCAGCGGCAAGGTGATCGCCGCACCCACGATCACCAGCTGCCAGCCCCAGAATACGAAGGACGCCAGCTTGTCCGATAGCAAGCGTACGTGGCAGGTGCGCTGCACCACGTACAGGCTGCTGGCGAACAGCGCCGAGCCGCCGAACGCGAAGATCACCGCATTGGTATGCAATGGCCTGAGACGACCATAGCTGAGCCACGGCACGCCGAAAGTAAGGTCGGGCCAGTACAGCTGGGTCGCGATGATCACGCCGACCAGCATGCCTACGATGCCCCACACCACGGTCATGACGGCGAATTGCCGCACGACCTTGTCGTTATATGTTCCCTCGACGCCCACCATGAGGCCCACTCCTAGGCATGACTGATTCGGGGCAAGTCTGGTGGGCACCCCCTGGGCCGCACATGATCTAGATCAAGCGCGACGGGTAGGGCTCAGGCGCGGTTTGTCGCAGGGGTTTCCCCTGTCGCGGCCTGCTGAGACATCTCTATATCGCGAAAAAGAGATATATAATCCCGGCACCGCCACTTTCGGACCTGTCGCGATGCCGCCCATCAGCTTTGAGTTCTTTCCGCCCAAGACTGACGAGCAGCGCGCTCAGCTCGACAAAGCCGCGGTGCTGCTCAAGTCACTGTCCCCGGAATATGTGTCGGTGACCTTTGGTGCGGGTGGCTCGACGCTCAACTACACCGGCGAAACGGTGCATCGGCTGCACAGCATGCATGGCCTGAATGTGGCGCCGCATCTGTCCTGCGTCGGCGGCACGCGCGCCGAGCTGGCCGAATTGCTGGACAGCTATCGTGCAGCGGGCTACCGACGCCTGGTGGCGCTGCGCGGAGACCTGCCCTCGGGCATGGCCTCGCCTGGCGACTTCCGCTATGCCTCCGAACTGGTGAAGTTCATCCGCGAACATTCCGGCGACCACTTCCATATCGAGGTGGCCGCCTATCCGGAAATTCACCCTCAGGCCGATGACGCGCTGGCCGACCTGCGCCACTTCAAGGCCAAGATTGATGCCGGCGCCAACGGCGCGATCACCCAGTATTTCTTCAACGCCGATGCGTACTTCCGTTTCGTCGACGATGTACGCCGCCTCGGCGTGAAGGTGCCGATCGTGCCGGGCATCATGCCGATCTCCAATTTCACCCAGCTCAAGCGCTTCTCCGACATGTGTGGCGCTGAAATTCCCCGTTGGATCGTCAAACGCATGCAGGCCCATGGCGACGATGGGGCATCGGTGCGCGAGCTTGGCGCTGACGTGGTGGCGCAGCTTTGTCGTCGGCTGCTGGAGGGCGGCGCTCCCGGCCTGCATTTCTACACCTTGAACAGGGCCCAGGCGACGAGGGCGATACTGGATCGACTGCACGGTTAAGCAGCCTGGGCGGGCGTATGCTCGTTCGATGCTGTCTACGCGTATGCGCCTGTTGCTTCTGCTGCTTCTGCTACCGATGAGTGCGGCGGCCCAAGAGGGTATTCATCGCTGCGTGGGGGCGGACGGAAACCCCGTGTTCACGGATCAGCCCTGTGCGGCGCTGCAGGCGACGCCAGTGGCCGATGCCGCAGCCGCCAAGGCCACCAACGCCACCAACGCGATCCCGCCACAAGAACAGTCCATAGCCCCACCCGTGCTATGTGCGGCGAGCGTGCCCGAGCTCCGCCAGAGCGTGCTCGAAGCGTTCAGCCGGCGCGACCCAAACCGTTTGGCCGGGCTGATGCTGTGGAGCGGTTATGGGCGTGCCGCCGTCGTCGCCGATATCCGTTCCATGAGCGAACTGATGCAACGCCCGTTGCTGGATATCGGCGACACCTCGGAGGAAGCGGCACCGGCGCCGTCCCAGTCCAGCGACTTGGGCAGCCTGGAGCGTTCGCTGGATCCTGCGGCGGCCCCGGCGCCTTCCGCCGTGCCTGCCCCGCCGCCCGCCGATCGGCAAATCGTGGTGCGCACGGCGGCCAGCGATGGCAGCGGCGTGCCCCACGAAACGCACTACGCCGTGGTGCGGCGTTCCGGTTGCCTTTGGTTGCGTAGCCCCGGTTGAGCCCGCTGGACTGCTGATTTCCCCACGCTCCTGGCAGCTTCCAGCAGGTCTCCTGAGAAGGCGTCAAACCGCCTCGGCACGCTGCGAGTTATCATGTCGCGATTTCCCCGGAGAACCGACATGGCGCAGCAGTACCCCGACTGGATCTGGCAGAACGGTGCCATCAAGCCCTGGCAAGAGGCGACCACCCACGTCATGGCGCATGCGCTGCATTACGGGTCTTCGGTGTTCGAAGGCATCCGCAGCTATGCCACGCCCGATGGCGCGGCCATTTTCCGTCTCACTGACCATCTCAAGCGCCTGTACCAGTCGGCCAAGATCTACGACATGGTCGTGCCTTACTCGCAGGATGAGCTCGCCGCGGCCTGCCGCGAGGTGGTGCGCAAAAACGGCCTCAGCGCCGCTTACCTGCGTCCGGTGGCCTACCGCGGCCTTGGTGGCTTCGGCCTGTCGGCGGAAACGCCGATCGATGTGGCCGTGGCCGCGTGGCCGATGGGTCCTTACCTCGGTCCCGAGGCGCTGGAAAACGGCATCGACGCCTGC
>DASXND010000284.1:0-3919 GCA_036495265.1 Dyella sp. | reverse complement strand
ATGACGCGCCCGGATATCAACCAACTCAACTCGTACATGAAGCTCGGCGCTTCGTGGGGTGGTCCCGCGGGACAGCAGCCGACCATCACCGGCTGGACCGCCAGCACCGGCGGCAACCCGGCCCTGAAGCCGATGGAGGCGAACCAGTTCGATTCCGCGCTGGAATGGTATTTCGCGCCGACCGGCATGCTGTACACCACGGTGTTCTATAAGGAAATCAAGAACTACATCACCAATGAAATCACCACGGAGAACATCAGCGGCCAGGAATTCGCCGTCACCGGTCCGCAAAACGCGGGCACCGGTCGCGTGAGGGGCGTCGAGGCGGGTTACTCGCAGTTCTTCGACTTCCTGCCGGGTGCATGGAAGGGCCTGGGCGTGCAGGCCAACTACACCTATCTCAATAGCAGCAAGATTTCCGGCACCACCTCGTGTGATCCCGACCATGCCAATGGTTCGTGCGGAGCGAACTTCGTCGTCACCAACCCGCCGCTGCCGATGGCCGGCCTGTCGCCGAACAGCTACAACCTGATTGGCATGTACGAATACGGCAAGTGGTCGGCACGCGTGGCCTGGTCGTGGCGCAGCCGCTACCTGATCACGGCGGAGGACTCGGGTGACACCTACCTGCCAATGTGGAACGACGCGGCCGGTACGCTCGACGCCTCGGTGTTCTACCACATCAACAAAAACCTGCAGATCGGCTTGCAGATGAACAACCTCACCAACACCACCACGCGCGTGCTGATGGGTCCGTCCACCTACGTCAACGGCAGCGTGGATCCGAACCTTTACACCCGCGCGATCTTCCAGAACGACCGTCGCTACGAGATCGTGTTCCGCGGCACGTTCTAATGATGGCTCAGCGTCAAAAGGCAAGCCGCTGGATGCTTGCCTGTCTGCTTGGCGTCGCTTGCATGCACACGCATGCAAGCGACAACGCAGTCGAGTACCGCTACACCAATGTTCGTATGGGTGGCGGTGGCTTCGTCAGCGGCTTGCTCTACCAGCCCGCCGCCGATGGCCTGCTGTACGCGCGCACCGATGTCGGTGGCGCGTATCGCTGGGACCAGGCGCGCGCGCAATGGACGCCGCTGCAAGACTGGCTTCCGGCTGCCGACAATAATCTCTATGGCGTGGATAGCCTCGCCGTCGATCCGCATGACGCCGATCGCCTCTACCTGCTGACCGGCACCTACACCCACCCCGGCGCCGGCAACGGCGCGGTACTCATTTCCACCGATCGCGGCGCCCATTTCAGCCGCAGCGACCTGCCGTTTCCGCTGGGCGGCAACGAGCAGGGCCGCAACAACGGCGAGCGTCTCGCGGTCGATCCCAACGATGGTCGCGTTCTGTTCCTGGGTTCGCGTACCGCTGGCTTGTGGCGTAGTGCGGACCATGGCGCGCACTGGACGAAAGTGGACCGCTTCCCGTCGGTCGCTACGAGCGCCAGCACCAACGCGGCCCACGGGTCACGCACGCAGCCGGTGGGCATCGTGTTCGTCGTGTTTGATCCCACCAGCGGCACCCCCGGGCATCCCAGCCGCAGCATGTATGCCGGCGTTTCCACTCAAGACACTAGCCTCTATCACTCCAACGATGGCGGCCAGAGTTGGAGCGCCGTCGAAGGGCAGCCCGCTGGTCTGCGCCCCCACCACATGCTGCGCGCCAGCGATGGCGCTTACTACCTCACTTACGGCGACGAGCCCGGCCCGGACAGCGTGCACGATGGCGCGGTGTGGAAATTCACACCGGCGAACGGCCAATGGGTCGACATCACGCCACTGCCGCGTAAGGCGGGCCATCCCAGTGGCTTTGGCTGGGATGGCATTGCGGTGGATGCAAGCAACCCGCAAGTGGTGATGACCTCCACGTTCGCGCATTACACGCCCAAGGATTTGCTCTTTCGCAGCACCGACGGTGGCCGGCATTGGCGGGAAGTGTTCGCGCAGTCGCAGTTCGACACCGAACATCCGGTGTGGCTGTCGGAACACACGCCCCACTGGATCTCCTCTATCGCCATCGATCCACACGACGCCGATCGCGTGTGGTTCGTCACCGGCTACGGCGTCTGGGCAGCGAACGACCTGGGCCAGCTTGACCATGGCGGCACGGTGCACTGGCAATTCCTCGATCAAGGCCTGGAGGAAATCGTCGCCAAGGCCATCATCAGCCCGCCCACCGGTGCCCACCTGGTCAGTGCGATGTATGACCAGGACGGTTACCGCCACGATGATCTCGACGTGGCACCGCCGCAGTTCACCGGGCCTCCGCGTTACGCGGATGCCGACGACGTCGACTATGCCGGCCGCAAGCCGAACGTGATCGTGCGCAGCGGCTGGCTGCGCAAGCCGTTTGGCCCGGCCGTCCGCGCGGCCTATTCCACCGATGGCGGCAGCCATTGGCAGGCCTTCGCCAGCGAACCGGCCGACGTGGAAGGCGTCGGTGGCGGCAGCATCGCCATCGCGGCGGACGCGAGGCGCGTACTGTGGTTTCCGCGCGAAGCAAAGCACGGCTATCTCACGACCGACTTCGGCCAACACTGGCAGCTGATCGATGGACTGGAAGGCCATCTGCGCGTGGTCGCCGATCGCCTCGACCCGCAGCGCTTCTACGCGGTCGACGCGGAACGGAAAGCACTGTTCGCCAGTCACGACGGCGGCGCGCATTTTCAGCCGATCCATGGTGACCTGGGCGCGTTCGCGGCCGCAGCCGCGCACCTGCGCCTGCAGGCCTCACCCGACGTCGCCGGTCAGGTTTATGTGTCCAGCCACAATGGTTTGCTGCTCGGCAACGACGCCGGCATGCGTCTCGCCAGCGCCCGCCAAATAGGTAGCGTGGATGCCTTCGGCTTTGGCATGCCGGCGCCGGGTCGATCGCAGGCAACGCTATACGCGGCCGGCAAGCGCGATGGCGAACAAGGCATCTTTCGTTCCATCGATGACGGACAGCATTGGCAGCGCATCGACGATGACGCCCATCGATACGGCCAGATCAGCATGATCACCGGCGATCCGCGCCTGTTTGGCCGCGTCTATCTCGGCACCAGCGGACGCGGCATCATCTATGGCGATCCCGCCGAAGCGGGAAAGCGCTGAGTCAGCGGCCGCGCGCCTAACCTGCCGCCGCCGGTGCTTCGCTGGCCGGCAAACCGAACGACGGTGGCCGGTCGGCCAACGACGCGCCAAACAGTTTGTTCGGCGTGGCGGACATCTGGAACTCCAGCGCGCCGCCTTGTGCCAGATCGGCATGGCCGATCCAGCTGCGCGTCCACGGCTGGCCGTTCCAGTGCACTGCCTGGATATAGGGCCGGTCCGGTCCATTGCCGACAGTCCGAATGGCCAGCTTGCGCCCGCCGCTGAGCTCGATCTCGGCGGCATCGAGCAGCGGACTGCCAAAGACGTAATGCGGACTCACCGGGTCCACGGCGTAGAGGCCCAAAGCGCTCAAGACATACCAGGCGCTCATCTGGCCGCAGTCTTCGTCACCTGCTAGACCATCGGGCTCGGGCGCGTACATGCTTTCCATCAGCTGGCGCACGCGCTGCTGGGTCTTGTAGTGCGCACCGGTATACGCGTAGAGATAGGCCATGTGATGGCTCGGTTCATTGCCGTGCGCGTACTGTCCCACCATGCCGGCGATATCCGGCGGCGCGTCCGACGGCAAGTCGGAGCTGGCGGTGAACAATCCATCCAGCTTGCTCTCGAACGCCTGTTGCCCACCAAACAGGTTCATGTAGGCGTACAGGTCGTGCTGGTTGAGGAAGGTGGCCTCCCACGCATTGGATTCGCAGAAGTCGCGCCAGCTCGAGGAATGCCCCATCGCACGTGGATCAAACGGCTCCAGCCAGCGACCGTCCTCGGCACGCGGGCGCATGAACTGCATGCTCTTGTCGAAAAGTGTTCGATAGTTGCGCGAG
>DASXND010000283.1:0-4040 GCA_036495265.1 Dyella sp. | reverse complement strand
CTGGAGAACTTTATGATCGTCAGCGGCGGCATCCTGCTCGGCGCGGTGCTCGCCTTTGCGCTCAATCTCTTGCTGATGGTGCACTACGCGCTGCCGCGGCTACCGTGGCTCTATCTGCCGGCGGGTGCGGTCGCGCTGTGGTTGTTGGGGCAGCTGGCTGTGCTTGGGCCGGCGCTGCGTGCGGCGGCGGTGCCGCCGGTGGTGGCGACGCGAGGGGGGTGAAGTGCGCTAGCTCTCGCAAGCTTATAGCTCCCTCTCCCCTCTGGGGAGAGGGTTGGGGTGAGGGGACAATCTTGCAGCAACCTAAAAAAGAACGCCGCTTCTTTTGGAGCTCTTCCGCGAGCACCCGCCCCTCACCTCAGTCCTCTCTCCCACAGGGACTACCTTCGGGTCGCCCGGAGGGGAGAGGAAGACAAGCAGCTCAATCCTTCGGCGGCTTCATCGTGTACTCGTTCGGTGGCGTATCGCCGGCGAGATTGCGCACGAAATAATCCCAGCGCTTGCGCATCATGTAGTTGGCAGCGGCGCCATAAGCATGATGCGCATTGGGAATCAACAGCAGGTCGAAGTCCTTGTTGGCCTTGATCAGTGCATCGACCACCAGCAGGGTTTCGTAGGGCGGCACGTTGTCGTCCATGGTGCCGTGCGCCAGCAATAGATGACCCTTGAGGTCGGCTGCGTGGCTCTGGTTGGCCTGGTCGTCGTAGTTGCTCTTGCCGTCCTTGTCGGTGACCAGCAGGCCCTGCCACTTCTCGGCCCAGTCGTCCTCGTAGTTGCGGTTGTCGTGATTGCCGCTTTCGGCAATGCCGACCTTGAAGAAGTCCGGATAACGGAACATCGCGTCCGCCGTAGCGTTGCCACCGCCGGAATGTCCCCAGATGCCAACGCGGTCGAGATCGATCCACGCATGCTGCTTGCCCAGTTCCTTCAATCCAGCCACCTGGTCGGGCAAGGTGTTGTCACCGATATTGCCGAAGTAGGCATCATGGAACGACTTGGAACGGCCCGGCGTGCCCATGCCATCGATGGCAACGACAATGAAACCCAGCTCGGCCAATGCCTGATGATCGACACGGGCCGGATTGAAACTGCGCGTGCCCACCGAGCCCGTTTGCGGACCAGGATAGATGTAGTCGACGATCGGATATTTCTTGTTCGGATCGAAATGCGTCGGCTTGAACATCAGGCCGTATAGCGTGGTCTTGCCATCGCGCGCCTTCACCGTGAACGGCTCTGGCGGCAGCCAGCCGGTGGCGCGCAGGCGCGCGATATCGGCCTTGGCGATGGTATTGACGACGTGACCGTCGTCCGCGCTGCGCAGGACGGTGATCGAAGACGTGGTCGGCGTGGCATAGGCGTCGGCAAACAAGCGGCCGTCGGGCGACAGCGTGATGCTGTGGTCGGCGGGCTCGGGTGCCAGCAGGCTCGGCTCGCCCCCATCCAGGCTCACCTTGTAGAACTGCTGGTAGTACGGATCGACACCTTGCTGGCGACCCACGCCGCGGAACCACAGCGTGCGCGTCTTGGCATCGAGCTTGAGCACTTCGGTGACATTGCCTTCGCCGGTGGTGATGGCGTGCTTGAGCTTGCCAGTGCCCAGGTCGTAGAGGTAGAGGTTGCCCCAGTTGTTGCGCTCGCTGAACCAGACGACTTCGTTGCTTTCCGGCAGGTAGTGCCAGTTGACCTTGCCGTCGCCACTTTCGTAATAGGTGGGAACGCTCTCGTCGAACACCGTGCGCACCTCGCCGGTGCTGGCATCGGCAACGCGGAACCAGGCCTGCTTGTGATCGCGCGACGAGGACACGAACGCCAGCGTGCGCGCGTCCGGCGCCCACTGCACATCGTCCCAGCCGCCATCGCGGCCGCAGCTCACGTCATCGCATAGGGTGGAACGGTGTTGATCCGCCGGCATCTTCAGGCGCAGCGCCTTGTGGCTGTCCAGGTCGACGATGACGCGCTCGATCATGGTCACGTCCTTGTCGCCCACCAGCGGATACTTCCACTTTTCCACCTTGGGATGGCCGACATTGGTGCCGACCAGCACCATCTCGCCAGTCTTGCGCTGGTCCTGCTGGAAGGTGGCGATCTGCTTCGAGTCGGGCGACCACACCAGGATGGCTTTGTTGGTGTGCTTCCAGCCAGCGTTGTCGGTGGCGTAACCGAAATTCTCCACGCCATCGAGGGTGAGCTCGGTTTCCTTGCCGGTGGCGACGTCGCGGACCCACAGGTTCCAGTCGCGCACGAAGGCCTCGCAGCGCTTGTCCGGGGAGAGCACGCCGGGCTCGTTGCCGACGCCACTGGCTTCGTCGTCCTTGCCAGCCGTACAAACGGCGGCTTGCTTGAGATCGCACAGGTAGTGCTTGCCGCGCAGATTGACGTTGAGTCGGCCATCAGCGGCCACCACGAAGCCGGTCATGCCGAGCTTGTTGGCATCGACCGGCTTGCCGAGCAGCTTGGCCAACGCGGCGGCGAGACGAGCCTGGTCGAAGGCCGGCTCGGCCTTGCCCGTGATGGCATCGAAGCGCAGGTAGTGATCGCCACTGGCATCGTGATCGCGATACCAGAAGTGATCGTTGTCCAGCCAGGTCACGCTCGGCACCGCATGGTCAACCAACGGGGTGGTGTTGTAGCCCACGAAGCGCTCGGCCCTGGCGTAGTCGTCGGCCGTCAGGGTCCTGCCCTGCGCTGCCACACTTGCCGATAGCGTACTCATCACCAACGCGCCGATAAGGCGCGAGCTGCGTGCCGTCAAAACCATGCCAACTCCCCGGTTCAACCACTGAAGGCGAGCGCCCGTCTTGGCGCCCACCGCAACCTTCCATCGTAATGTCGCCGCGACACGCACACCCCTGCCATAGGTCGGGGGCGTGGCGAACGCTAGGCGAATTTCATCAGGTATACGCCCAGCATGATGAGCACCAAGCCCAACCAGCCGGACATCCGCAAGCGCTCGTGAAATACGGTAATGCCCAACACCGCGGTAGCGATCAGGCCTATGCCGCCCCAAACGCCGTAAGCCACTGATAGCTGGATACCCCTGACCGCGAAACTGAGTGCCGTGAACGCCGCCAGCGCACATACGATGGCCGCAATGGCGGGGCGCTTGTAGGTGAAGCCATGCGAAACCTTCATCAGCACGTTCGCAGCGATTTCCAGCACGATGGCAATGGCCAGGTAAAGCAGATGGATGGGTTCGAACTCAGGCAGCATGGTCATCTCCCGCCCGCGCCGGCGCCTCATCGGTGCCGCGTTCGAGCAGCACGATGCCGCCAATGATCAGGGCGATGGCCGCGAGCTTTATCGGCGTAAGGTTTTCGGCGAACAGCCACGCGCTGCATAGCGTGATCAGCACCAGGCCCAGGCTCTCCCACATGCCATACGCCACCGCCAGCGGAATGCGCTTGATGGCCATCGCCAGCGACGTGTACGAGAGCACCAGCATCACGAACATCACCGTCAGTCCGGCAGCGCGCGAACCCTGGTGCGCGCCGTACTTCATCGCCACCGTGCCGATCACTTCGGTCACAATGGCGGCCGCCATGAATAGCCAGTAGCGCACGCTGTTCTCCTGGGGTCGCGATGCCTACATCGTAACGCCCGCGCCCCTCAAAGGCCGAATGGCTGATGTAGGAGCGCACCCTGTGCGCGAGATGCCTACGTAGCCGTAACCCCGTGATCGCGCACAGGGTGCGCTCCTACAAAAGAAAACAGGCGCAGCGGGGCTTTGCTTTCGGGGATAGGGAGAAGATCCTCAGCGCAAATGCAGCCAGTGCAGGTGCACGCCGTTGTCGCGATCCTCGACGCGAAATCCTTCGCGACCCTCGGCCACGAGGCCCCACACGCTGCGTATGCTCAGACCCTGCGCCTCGTCGACACGGACGTGTTCGCCCAGTTCGATGGGAAAGCGGGTCTCGATCATCATCACCTGGTCGCGCTCCCACACCAAGACGGCCGGACGGGCGGTGGTCGCGCCCCAGCCAAGGTGGATCTGCACCTCCTTGGGTGCATAGCTGCCGCGATTGTCGAGCTTCCAGGCCTCG
>DASXND010000282.1:0-22112 GCA_036495265.1 Dyella sp. | reverse complement strand
GCGGATCATCGGCTTGTGGGTGGGGATGACCACCACTTCCAGGCCATAGATCTGCTGGAATTCGTACGCTTCCGTATCGGCCGTACCGGTCATGCCGGCCAGCTTCTTGTACATGCGGAACAGGTTCTGGAACGTCACCGTGGCCAGCGTCTGGTTCTCGCGCTGGATCGGCACGCCTTCCTTCGCTTCCACCGCCTGGTGCAGACCGTCCGACCAGCGGCGGCCCGGCAAGGTGCGACCCGTGAACTCGTCGACGATGACCACTTCGCCATCACGCACGATGTAATCCACATCGCGGTGGTAGATCGCATTGGCGCGCAGGGCGGCGTTGAGGTGGTGCACCACCGCCAGGTTCTTGGAGTCGTACAGGCCGCTGTCCGGATCGATCACGCCCGCTTCGCGCAGCAGCTCGTCCGCGTGCGACATGCCTTCTTCAGACAGATGCACGGCCTTCTGCTTTTCGTCGACGAAATAATCGCCGTCGGTATCTTCCTTCTCCTGGCGGATCATCTTGGGGACGATCTTGTTCACCGCGATGTACAGCTGCGGTGAGTCCTCGGCCGGGCCGGAGATGATCAGCGGCGTACGCGCCTCATCGATCAGGATGGAGTCGACCTCGTCGACGATGGCGTAGTGCAGGCCGCGCTGATAGCGCTGGTCCTTGCTCAACGCCATGTTGTCGCGCAGGTAGTCGAACCCGAATTCGTTGTTGGTGCCGTAGGTAATGTCGGCGCCATAGGCCTGGTGCTTGTCGGCGTGATCCATGCCCGGCCACACCACGCCCGTCGACAGTCCGAGGAAGTTGTACAGCTTGCCCATCTGCGCCGAGTCACGGCGAGCCAGGTAGTCGTTGACGGTAACGACATGCACGCCCTTGCCTTCCAGGGCATTGAGGTACACCGGCAAAGTGGCGACCAGGGTCTTGCCCTCGCCCGTGCGCATTTCGGCGATACGGCCCGAATGCAGCACCATGCCACCGATCAGCTGCACATCGTAGGGGCGCATGCCGAGCACGCGCCTGGCGCCCTCGCGCACCGTGGCAAAGGCCTCTGGCAGCACCTTGTCCAACGATTCACCCGCGGCAATACGCTGCTTGAACTCCTCGGTCTTGGCGCGCAGGGCGTCGTCGCTCAGCTTCTCGAACTCGGGTTCCAGCGCATTGATGCGGGCTACATTCTTGGAGAGCTGGCGCAGCACGCGTTCATTGCGGCTACCGAAAAGGCTCGTCAGGGCACGATTGAACATCGATCTTCCGGATCAGGATTCATAAGCCGCCCGCCCGACGAATCCGGGCAGGACGAAAGGAAAAGATGATACTAGGGTCGGCTGGGTATCCCAAACGCATGGCCCCGCCGACTGGCGGATCCGCCGGAACAACCCGCCTGGCGCGGCCACCGGCCTCGCCGAACTCCCCCGTTCATCGTCCCCGTCAAGGAGTGGCGGCGCACAGGAAGGCTTTCAAGGGCGGCCGGGGCCACCCAGGCAACGCGCTCAGCGATGGTTCTTCACGAAGGCCAGCGGATTGACCACGCGGCCCTTGTACCAGACCTCGAAGTGCACGTGCGAGCCGGTGGATCGGCCGGTGGAACCGGCCTCCGAGATCACGTCGCCCACGTGCACACGCTGGCCCGGACTCACGTCCAGCTTGCTGTTGTGGGCGTAGCGGGTCATGTAGCCGTTGCCGTGATCGATCTCGATCACGTCGCCATAGCCGGTGCGCTCGCCAGCAAAGGTCACCATGCCCTCGGCTACGGCATGCACCGGGGTACCCTTGGGCGCGGAAATGTCCAGACCGGTGTGGTAGGCGCTATGCCCACTGAACGGATCGGGGCGGCCGCCGAAATAGGATGAGATATAGCCCTCGACGGGCATGCCGGTCGGCTTCAGATTGGATTCGATCTTGGCGTCGAGCAGCAGACTTTGCAGCGCGGAAAGCTGCGCCTGCTGGCTGTCGAACTGATTGGCCAACTGGTCGATGCTGGCATTCAGCGCCTGCGGCAGCGCGTAAGCGCTATCGGCCGTGTCTTCCACACCACCGACGGCGGGCTGTTCATCGAAGTTGAACTCGCCATCGTCGAGCTTGCCGACCTGGGTCAGGCGCTCGCCGAGCGCATTGAGGCGGGTCGATTGGGCTTGTAGCTGACCCAGTTTCACCGCCAATGCGTCGATGTCTCGCTGGGCATCCTTGCGCACGCCACCCAGCTGAAGATTCTGCTGCTGCACCTGCTGGCGCAGCTGGCGAATCTCGGACAAGGCGCGGTCGTGAGGACTAGCGACCGCCATGGTCACGGCACCACCCAATGCAGCGCAACCGAGCACGGCTGCTGCTGCGATCCCGAACAGGCGAAAACGAAGCCGCTTGTCAGCAAGATTCCAGGTTTTCGGCACCTTTTTGGTGCGTGACACAAGTATGATTTGCATGTCTCTACTACTTTGAAGATGTCGGCACCCATGCAGCGCGACGTCCCAACTCCATCCCGGCGCACCGGTTCTGGACTCAAACCCGTCATCGAGTTCGGCCCCGTTGCCTCACTGGCCCGCAAAGCCCGTGAGTTGGATGCATTGGATCGCGCACTGCGCCAGACGTTACCGTCACCACTCCGCGAACAGGTTCGTTTTGCCAACCTGCGCGACGGCCGCCTCATTTTTCTGGCTCCTTCGCCGGCTCTGGCCGCCAGGCTGCGCCTTCTCCAGACGCAAATCCTCTCGACCGCACGCGCCATTGGCACGTACGCCAGTTCAGTCACCGTGAAAGTGGCCCCCCAACCACCGACAGAAATCGTGCCGGATCGGTCAAAACCGCTTTCGCCCGCCGCCGCCTCTCACCTGAGAGCCGCAGCGACCTCAACCACAGACCCCGAATTGCGGGAACTGTTCCTCGAGTTGGCGTCCATCGCCGAAGTTTCTGATTCCCGATCTGACGGAACCGCTTGACCACACAGCGTGTGTCCCGTTCCGCCCTACAGCACTTCCGTACTTCCCTGACGCCGATCCGAGAACCGGCGCTGCAAGGTTTATAACACGCCCCCACCGACCTGACCGACTGATATGTCATCAGAACGTGAACAGCAGCATATGGAAGTTGACGGGTATATCACAAAACGAACGGCCGCGTCCCAAGGACGCGGCCGTTCAGGTTGTTCAGCTTGGACGAAGAGCGGCTGGCTTAGATCGCCTGGGCCGGGTGCGCGTAGGAGATCGGCGAGGTGGCCGGATCGTCCGCGAAGCTGACCTCTTCCCATGCCGTGGCATCGGCCATCAGCGTGCGCAGCAGCTTGTTGTTGAGCTCGTGGCCCGACTTGTGCGCGTAGTAGGCGCCAATGAGGCTGTGACCGAGCAAGTACAGGTCGCCGATGGCGTCCAGGATCTTGTGCTTGACGAACTCGTCTTCGTAGCGAAGGCCGTCTTCATTGAGCACGCGGTAATCGTCCAGCACCACCGCGTTGTCCATCGAACCGCCCAGCGCGAGGTTGTGTTCGCGCAGCATTTCGATGTCACGCATGAAACCGAACGTACGCGCGCGGCTTACTTCCTTCACGAAGGAGGTGGTGGAGAAGTCGATCTCCGCCTTGGACGTGCGCTTGCTGATGATCGGGTGGTTGAATTCGATCGAAAAACCCACCTTGAAGCCTTCGAACGGCTCAAAGCTGGCCCACTTGTCGCCTTCCTGCACCCTGATCGGCTTCTTGATGCGGATGAAGCGCTTGGCCACGTTCTGCTCTTCGATGCCAGCAGACTGCAGCAGGAACACGAACGGACCGGCGCTGCCATCCATGATCGGCACTTCAGGCGCGGAAAGATCGACATAAGCGTTGTCGATGCCCAGACCCGCCATCGCCGAGAGCAGGTGCTCCACCGTGGAAACGCGCACGTCGCCGTTCACCAGCGTGGTGGAGAGGCGCGTGTCACCCACTTTGTCCGGGCGTGCCGGCAGTTCCACCGGCGGATTCAGATCCGTACGACGAAACACGATGCCCGTGTTCGGAGCGGCCGGGCGAAGCGTCATGTACACCTTGTCGCCGGTATGCAGACCGACGCCTGTGGCGCGAATGATGTTCTTGAGCGTACGCTGCTTGATCATTTTTCTGGTACCTGTAAGGGGCAGCAGCCAATTTAGGGGAGCGATGCTAACACAGTCTTAACCTGTGAAAAGCCGATCCGCGCCACAAACCCTGACATCCCTTTCATGTTCCTTTCATTTACGAAAGACACACACTGCCGAGAGGATCAGGGAATTTCCTAACATCTTCAATGACTTGGTATAGACGCAGCGCCCCGCACCGGGACGGGATTCCGGTTGCGGGACGCTGGACCTACCCGGATTGACCCGGGCCGGTCATGCGTCATCCCTGAGGCACGGTCTATGAAGCCCTACGTACTCAAGAACGATCGCCGAGCAGCGTCAGCCAAGCCACCCGCTTTCTTAACGGGAAGGCCCTCGCGGATCCGATCCGCCAAAACGGACAGACGCGCGATTTGTAACTGACAAGTTAAATCGGCGATTTGTTCAATTTTTCTTCAAATTATTTGCCCTGTCAGCTAACTCAGTCCGCCTGGCGACGCAGGAAGGCCGGGATATCGAGGTAGTCAAAGCTAGGATCGGCACTCTTGGCGGATGCCGTGGCGTCGACGCGGCTGGTGGTGACCGACTCTGGCTGGGCGTAATCCACCACCTCGTTGCCGGTACCGGTGCGCAGCACCACCGGACGCGGACGCTGGCGCATCTCGACCTGCTGAGTCGCAACCGGACGCATCGGCTGGCGGGCCGCGGCGCGGTTGAGGCCGGTGGCCACCACGGTGACACGGACATCGTCCTGCATTTCCGGATCGAGCGAGGTGCCCATGACCACGGTGGCGTCTTCACTCGCGAAATCGTGGATGATCCGGCCGATCTCGTCGAATTCGCGCATGGTCAGGTTCGGGCCGGCCGTGACGTTGACCAGGATGCCGCATGCGCCGTTCAGGTTGACGTCTTCCAGCAACGGGTTGTTGATAGCCGCCTCAGCCGCCGCCTGGGCGCGGTCGTCGCCGCGGGCCGTGCCCGAACCCATCATCGCCATGCCCATTTCGGACATCACGGTGCGCACGTCGGCGAAGTCGACGTTGATCAGGCCCGGTGCGGTGATCAAGTCCGCGATGCCCTGCACGGCGCCTTGCAGCACGTCGTTGGCGGCCTTGAAGGCGTTCAACAGGGTGACTTCACGGCCGAGCACGGACAACAGCTTCTCGTTCGGCACGGTGATCAGCGAATCGACGTGCTGCTGGAGGTCCTCGATACCCTTCATCGCCACCTGCATGCGGCGACGCCCCTCGAACGGGAACGGCTTGGTCACCACCGCCACGGTGAGGATGCCCTTCTCCTTGGCCAGCTGGGCCACCACCGGGGCTGCTCCGGTGCCGGTACCACCACCCATGCCGGCGGTGATGAACACCATGTCGGCGCCTTCGAGCATTTCCTCGATGCGCTCTCGGTCTTCCAGCGCGGCCTGGCGGCCGACTTCCGGATTGGCGCCGGCGCCGAGACCCTTGGTTACATTGGCGCCGAGCTGCAGGTGCGTGCGAGAGCCACAGCTCTTCATCGCCTGCGAGTCGGTGTTGGCGACGACGAATTCGACGCCCTCGATGTTTGCATTGAGCATGTGAGCCACGGCATTACCGCCGCCGCCGCCCACGCCGATGACCTTGATCACTGCATTTGGTGCGAGTTTTTCGATCAGTTCAAACATTTCCCGTCCTCCGTAGAGCTTCGTTGTCGTTGTAACCGCGGGCGTCGACCTTCCTGTCGCCCCGAGGTGGCGGACGAACATCCATTCGTCCATGACTAGGCCTCATGCCCCGTCGAAATCAAAAATTCTTGGTAATCCAGCCGCGCAATTTCTCGACCAGCCCGCCCACGCTGCCGCCCGCCGGACCACTCGCGCGCATGCCGCCGGAGCGCGCGCCATGCAACAGCAGGCCCACGCCGGTGGAATGCAGCGGATTGGCGATCACCTCGCCCAGGCCACTGACGTGTTGCGGCACGCCGACGCGCACCATCTTGTGGAAGATCTCCTCGGCCAGCTCCAGCGCGCCTTCCATGCGCGAAGCACCGCCGGTCAGCACCACGCCGGCCGCCACCAGGCTGTCGTAGCCGGAGCGGCGCAGCTCGTCCTGCACCATCTCGAAGATTTCCTCGTAGCGCGCCTGCACCGACTGCGCCAGCGACTGGCGCGCCAGTCGGCGCGGCGGACGATCGCCCACGCTGGGTACCTGGATGGTTTCTTCCGCGTGCGCCAGCTGGGCCAACGCGCAGGCATACTTGATCTTGATTTCCTCGGCATGCGCGGTCGGCGTGTGCACGCCATAGGCGATGTCGTTGGTGACCTGGTCGCCGCCCACCGGCAGCGACTTGGTGTAGCGAATCGAACCTTGCGTATAGATCGCGATGTCGGTAGTGCCGGCGCCGATATCGACCAGGCACACGCCCAGCTCGCGCTCGTCATCGGTAAGCACGGACTTGGAACTGGCCACGGCCGAAGGCACCAGCTCGTCCACGGTCAGGCCACAGCGCTGGATGCACTTGCTGATGTTCTGCACAGCGGCGGCGGCGCCGGTGACCAGATGCACGCTGGCTTCGAGGCGCACGCCACTCATGCCGACCGGCGAGCGGATGCCGTCCTGGCCGTCGATGCGGTACTCCTGCGACTCCTTGTAAAGCACCTTGCGGTCGGCCGGAATCGCCACCGCGCTGGCCGCTTCCAGCACCTGGTCCAGATCGCCCGCGGTCACTTCGCGGTCACGGATGGCTGCGGTGCCGTGCGAGTTCTTGGTCTCCAGGTGGCTGCCGGAGATCGAGGCGAAGACCGAGCGGATATCGCAGCCGGCCATCAGCTCGGCCTCTTCGACCGCGCGCTGGATCGAATGCACGGTGGATTCGATATCGACCACCGAGCCGCGCTTCATGCCGCGCGAGACGTGCGTACCGATGCCGATCACTTCGATCGGCTCGCCCGGTTCGTACTCGCCGACGATGGCAACCACTTTTGAGGTGCCGATATCGAGGCCGACCACCAGCTGTTTATCGTTCTTGGTCTTCATGTGCGGGGCGTGCCTCCAGCGTTCACGGCGTTCGCCTGCGGCGGCCATCGAACAGCAAATCCATTGGTGTAGCGAAGATCGGCATAGGCGAAACCATCGGTATGGCCCGCCATCAGCTGCGGATAGACATCGAGGAAACGGCGCAGGCGGCGACCGGCCTGGTCGCGGTCGCCCAGGATGATCTGCGCGCCGTTACTCGTGGTAAGGCTCCAGCTGCCGCGCTCGGTGAGCGCGACGCCGGTGATTTTCAAATGCGTATGGGTGAAGGCTTTCTGCGTTTCCGCATAGAAGCTCACCACTTCGGCCAGTCGCGCGTCGGGGCCGCGCAGATCCGGCAGGTCGGTATTGGCGGCCACATCGGGCGCGTCGAACACCAGGCCCTGGCGGCTGATCAGCCGCTTCTCGTTCCAGCGCGCGAACGGCTGGCGCTCGTAGATGCGCAGGATCAGGGTGTCGGGCCAGCGCTTGCGCGCCTCCACCGACTCCACCCACGGCAACGCGGCCACCGCCTTCTGCACGCCATCGAGGTCGAGTGCGAAGAAACCCTTGCCGAGGCGCGGCATGACGGCCTGGCGCAGTTCGTCCTGCGTCACATGCTTGAACTCGGCCTGCACCGTCAACTGGGTCACCGGCCAACGATTGGCCGCAAACCATCCGCGCAGCACGCCGACGATCGGCAGCACCACGAGCGCAATGGCCAGACACCAGGCAACGAGGCGGATGGTTCCCCTCACACGCCCTCCCGGAAACTCGTTTCAAGCACGCGCCAGCACAAGGTCTGGTAATCGATGCCGGCTACGGCAGCGGCCTTCGGCACCAGCGAATGCGAGGTCATGCCCGGCGCGGTATTCACTTCCAGCAGCCAGTTGCGGCCTTGCTTGTCGCGCATCACGTCGACGCGGCCCCAGCCCGAACAGGCCAGCGCGTCGAATGCCTGCAGCGACAACGCCTGCATCTCGCGCTCGGCCTCGCCTTGCAGGCCCGGGCAGAGGTACTGGGTGTCCTCGGCGATGTACTTGGCGTTGTAGTCGTAGTACTCGCCCTTGGGCACGATGTTGATGGTGGCAAGCACCTGGCGATCGAGGATGCCGACGGTGTATTCGCCGCCTTCGATCAGCGTTTCCATCAGCAGGTCGCCGGGGTACTTGTGCGCAAGCGCAACGGCGGCGTCGAGGTCTTTCTCGTCGAACACGCGCGTCACGCCGACGCTGGAACCTTCCCATGCAGGCTTCACGATCAGCGGGAAGCCAATCTCGCGCGCAGCGGCATGCACGTCGGCGCCGCGCGGCAGCGCCTTGAAGCGCGGCGTCGGCAAGCCCAATGCCTGCCACACGAGCTTGGCGCGGATCTTGTCCAGCGACAGCGCCGAACCGAGCACGCCCGAGCCGGTGAACGGGACCCGCAGCGACTGCAGCGCGCCCTGTAGCTCGCCGTTCTCGCCGCCACCACCGTGCAGGATGTTGAACACGCGCGCAAAGTGGCCAGCGCGCACGGCATCAAGCAGGGCCGGGATGCCGTCGATGGCATGTGCGTCCACGCCACGCGCCTGCAATGCAGCCAGCACGTTGCGGCCCGAATCGAGCGAGACTTCGCGCTCGGCCGAGCTGCCGCCCATCACCACGGCGACGCGGCCAAACTGTGCGGGATCGGTAATCGTCTTGCTCACTCTAGAAGTCTCCCTCGCCCATCCGTGCGGCCCGCGTTGCTTTCCAGCGGCTGCCAAGTGGTGTTGCGTGATGAAGCGCCTGGCTGGCTGCCAGGTCGAATCGCGCGGCGCCGCTTGGTGGCCGCTGGAAAGCAACCCTTCGGGCCGGGTCTGTTGGCCCACAGGGCTGCGTCATCATTCGATCGTGTATCGACATACACTCACTCATTCTTCCTTCCCCTGCGGGCCAACAGCTCCCGGCGCGGGCCGCACGGATGGGCGAGGGAGACTTCCAGTCCTCAGGTTGCCGGCCTGCGCCAGCTCCACCGCCGCCGCACCGATATCGCCGGCGCCGAGCAGCAGCAACAGATCACCGTCGCGCAGCAAGGCCGGCAACGTGTCTTTCAATTCGCGCGGATGCTCGATCAGCACCGGATCGACCTTGCCGCGTGCGCGTACGGCGCGTGCCAGGGCGCGACCGTCAGCGCCGGCAATCGGCGCTTCGCCTGCTGGATAGACATCCGTCAGCACCAGCACATCGGCTTCGGCCAGGACGTTGGCGAAGTCGTCCAGCAAATCGCGGGTGCGGCTGTAGCGGTGTGGCTGGAAGCCCACCACCAGGCGGCGATCCGGCCAGCCGCCGCGCGCCGCTTCGAACACCGCTGCCAGCTCACGCGGGTGATGACCGTAGTCGTCGACCAGCAAGGCCGTGCCATGGTCCAGTGCGATCTCGCCACGACTATGGAAGCGGCGCCCCACACCCTGGAAGTTTTCCAGCGCGCGGGCGATGGCCTCGGCCTCCACGCCAAGCTGCCAGCCGATGGTGGCTGCGGCCAGCGCGTTCAGCACATTGTGGCGACCCGGCAAGTTCAGCTTGACGTGCAGCGCCTCATTGCGATTGGGCAACCACAGGTCGAAATGCATCTCGAAGCCGTGCTGCGACAGGTTGCTGGCGCGCACGTCGGCGTCCTGGGCATCGATGCCGTAGGTCATTACGCGGCGCGTCGTGGTCTTGGCCAGTTCGACCACTTCCGGATCATCGACACACAGCACGGCGAGGCCATAGAACGGCAGGCGATGCAGGAAGTCGCTGAAGGCCTTCTTCACCAGCGCGAAGTCGCCGTTGTAGTTCTCCAGATGATCCGCGTCGATATTGGTGACCGCAGCGATCACCGGCGACAACATCAGGAACGAACCGTCCGACTCGTCCGCCTCGGCCACGATGTACTGGCCGGTGCCCAGGCGTGCGTTGGCGCCCGCTGCGTTGAGCTGGCCGCCGATCACGAAGGTCGGATCGTAGTTCGCCTCGGCCAGGACGCTGGCCGCCAGACTGGTCGTGGTGGTTTTGCCATGCGTACCGGCAATGGCAATGCCACGACGGAAGCGCATCAGTTCGCCAAGCATCTCGGCACGCGGCACCACCGGGATACGCGCGGCACGGGCGGCGACCAGTTCGGGGTTCTCCGCGCCGATGGCACTGGAGGTCACCACGACGTCCGCATCGCCGATGTGCTCCGCTGCATGACCGACGTGTACTTCGATGCCCAGCTTGGCCAGTCGCTGCGCGGTGGAGGAATTAGAGCGGTCCGAACCCGACACCGCGTAGCCAAGGTTGTGCAGCACTTCGGCGATGCCGCTCATGCCGACACCACCGATGCCGATGAAGTGCACGCGGCGAAACGTGGTCATCAGGTCTTCGTGGGCGAGCAGGCGACGCGGCGTCATGCGGCCACCTCCAGGCAGGCGCGGGCGATCACCGCGGCCGCATCGGGCTTGGCCAGCGTGCGTGCGGCCTCGGCCATCGCTACCAGCCGATCATGATTTCCCAGCAACGCCTCGAGGCGCTGCGCCAATTGCTGTACGTCCAGATCTCGCTCCTGCATCAATTCGGCCGCACCCGCGGCGACCAGCGCCTCGGCGTTGCGGGTCTGGTGGTCGTCCACCGCATAAGGAAAAGGCACCAGCACGGCGCCAAGTCCTGCTGCCGTCAGCTCAGCCAGCGTCAATGCGCCCGCTCGGCAGACGGCAAGGTCGGCCCAGGCATAGGTGCCGGCCATGTCTTCGATAAAAGGCACGATGTGCGCGTCGACGCCGGCCTTGGCGTAAGCGGCCCGCGCCTCGTCGATGCCGCGACTGCCGCACTGATGCAGCACCTCGGGTCGCTGCCCAGTCTCGAGCAGGGACAGTGCCTGCGGCAGCGCCAGATTCAACGCGCGCGCGCCCAGGCTGCCGCCCAGCACGAGCAGACGCGGGCGACCGCTACGCGCAGCCATCCGCTCATGCGGCGCCGGCAAGCCCGCAATCGCGCCGCGCACCGGGTTGCCTACCCACTCAGCGCCAGGCAAGGCATCACTGAAACCGGCCAGCACGCGCTGCGCAAAACCGGCGAGCTTGCGATTGGTGAAACCGGCCACGCGATTCTGCTCATGCACCAGCAGCGGACGATGGGTGAGCCGCGCGGCAATGCCGCCCGGACCGGCCACATAGCCTCCCATCGACAGCACGCTGCGCGGCTTGACCCGGCGCAGCACACTGAGCGACGCGAGCAGCGCACGCGCCAGCATCAGCGGCGCCAGCAGCCGGGTCTTGATGCCCTTGCCGCGCAGTCCACCCACCGGCACGGTCATCAGCTGGATGCCATGGGCGGGGACGACTTTTGTCTCCATGCCGCCTTCCGCACCCAGCCACACCACCGGCACGCCCTGTGCCTGTAGCGCCTCGGCCACCGCAAGGCCCGGGAAAATATGGCCGCCGGTACCGCCGGCCATAATCAGCACGGGGGACTGAGCGCTCATGCGGTCACCGCTTCGCGTGCAGGCGTGGTGGCGACAGCGGCGTTGGCGTCAGGGACGGCATTGGCTGGCAGACGCGCCGCCATCTGGCGCGCGTCGATCGCGCGATTGATTTCGTAGGTGGTCCGCAGCAGCACGCCGGCCATCGCGCAAGTCAGCACGATGGACGAACCGCCGTAGCTGATCAGTGGCAAGGTCAGACCCTTGGTCGGCAGCGCCCCGAGATTCACGCCGATCGACACCATCGTCTGCGCACCCAGCATCAGCGAGACGCCGAAGGCGACGTAGCCGGAGAAGCGCTGCCCCATCTCCATGCCCTTGAGGCCCATATACAGGCCGCGACCCACCGCCAGCGCAAACAAGCCCATCACCAGCAGGATGCCGGCGAGGCCGAGTTCTTCGGAGATCACCGCGAAGATGAAGTCGGTATGCGCTTCGGGCAGATAGGACAACTTGAGCACGCTCGAACCCAGGCCCACGCCGGTCCATTCGCCGCGGCCAATCGCCATCAACGACTGGGTGAGCTGGAAGCCGTCGTTGAACGGATCCGCCCACGGATCGATGAACGAGGTCAGGCGACGCATGCGGTAGGGCTCGAATTTCGCCACGAACCACAGCAAGGCCACCACCGGCAAGCCCATGCCACCGAGGTAAACCGGCTTGGCGCCACCCAGCCAGATCATGCCGATGGTCACCGCGATCATCAGCGTCGCCGAACCGAAGTCTGGCTGCAGCAGCAACAACACCACGAACAGGCCAGCCACCACGATCGGTTTGAACAAGCCCCAGAATGAAGTCTCCACGCTCTCACGGTGACGCACGAGGTAGCTCGCCGTGTAGATCACCAGAATGAGCTTCACGGCCTCGACTGGCTGGAAGCTGGTGATCAGGAAGTTCAGCCAGCGCCGCGCGCCGTTGATACGCATGCCAATACCCGGCACGAACACCAGCAGCAGCATCAGTACAGCACCGCCGAGCAACAGGTAGGCGTGCTTCTCCAGCAGCTTCAGCTCGGTGCGCATGGCAATGGCGGAAAGCACCATGCCGATGCTGAGAAACAGCAGATGACGCTTAAGGAAGTAGAACGCGCCGATGTGCTGGCTTTCGGCCACGGCAATGGAACTGGACGCCACCATCACCACGCCGATGCTGGCCAGGCCGACGAGCGCGATCACCAGCGGCATATCAAAGCTGCCGCGGGGTCCCTGTCGTCGTTTGGCCTGGGTGGTGTCAAAGAGCCCGCTCATGACCTCTCCGTCGCCCGCGTTGAGCCTGTGCGCGCGCCGGCGCGTGGTGCGCGGCGCCGCGCCTGACTGGCGGTCAGGTCAAGCCGTGCGCCGCGTGCCGGCGCGCGCACAGGCTCAACCCTCCGGGCCGGGTCTGTTTGCCCACAGGCCGGCGTCATCGCTCGGTCGTGTATCGACATACACTCCCTCACTCTTCCTTGGCCTGCGCGCAAACAGATCCCGGCGCGGACCACGGAGAGGTCATGAGCGGGCTCTATGAACATGCTCAGCGCACCTTCAACGTGGCAAGACCAATGAGCACCAGCACGACGCTGATGATCCAGAAGCGCACGATCACGCGGGGCTCCGGCCAGCCCTTCAACTCGAAGTGGTGATGGATCGGCGCCATGCGGAACACGCGCTTGCCGGTCATCTTGAAGCTCGCCACCTGGATCATCACCGAGGCGGTTTCCATCACGAACACGCCGCCCATGATCAGCAGCACGATCTCCTGGCGCACGATCACCGCAATGGCGGCGAGTGCCGCACCGATGGCGAGCGCGCCGACGTCACCCATGAAGACCTGGGCCGGATAGGTGTTGAACCACAGGAAGCCCAGGCCGGCACCGGACAGTGCGCCACAGAAGATCGCCAGTTCGCCCGCACCGGGAATCGAAGGAATACCGAGATACTCGGAGAACAGCCGGTTGCCCGCCAGGTAGGCAAACACGCCCAGCGCACCCGACACCAGCACCGTCGGCATGATGGCCAGCCCATCCAGGCCATCGGTGAGGTTCACGGCATTGGAGAAACCCACGATCATGAAATAGGCGACGACCACGAACATCACGCCCAGCGGCAGCGCCACCTGCTTGAACAGGGGCACGTACAACGCCGTCTCCGCCACCGGCAACGCGCCAGTCGCCTGCGGTGCGGTGTAGTAAAGGAACAATGCGGCAGCAAATCCGAACATGGACTGCCAGAAGTATTTCCAGCGCGAAGCCAGTCCGCGGCTGTCCTTCAGCACCAGCTTCTTGTAGTCGTCGTAGAAACCGATCACGCCGAAGCTGATCATCACCGCCAGCACCACCCACACGTAGCGGTTGTGCAGGTCGGTCCACAGCAAGGTGGAAATGCTCACCGCCAGCAGGATCATCACGCCGCCCATGGTCGGCGTTCCGGCCTTGGACAGATGCGTCTGCGGGCCATCCTTGCGCACTACCTGGCCGGCCTTGAGCTCGGCCAGCTTGCGGATCAGGAACGGCCCAAACAGCAACGACATCGACAGCGCCGTGAGCGCGGCCATGATCGTGCGGAACGTGATGTACTGAAACACGTGCAGGGCGGTGAAGTGCCGTGCCATCCAGTCTGCGAGTTCAAGCAGCATCGGATGCGCCCTCCCCTGTTCTCTTGTTGTTGCGAAGCGCGGCGACCACCTGATCCATGCCGGCCGAGCGCGAGCCCTTGACCAGGCAAGTGACGCCGTCGTGCAGGTGTTGTTTGAGCGCGGCGACCAGCGCCGCCTTGTCGCTGAAGTGCCCGCCGCGCTCGCCAAACGCCTTGACCGCGGCGGCGCTCAGCGGACCGACCGCGAACAGCCGGTCGATGCCGTGCTTGCGCGCGCGCTCACCGATGTCGGCATGCAAGGCCACGGCGCTCTCGCCCAGTTCGGCCATATCGCCCAGCACAAGCCAGCGCTCGCCGTCTGCCAGGGCGAGTGTGTCGATGGCTGCACCGACGGAACCGGGGTTTGCGTTATAGCTGTCGTCGATCAAGGTCCAGTTGCCGGGCATGTGTTCGAGTTGCAGACGGCCGGCGACACCTGGCACCTGCTCCAGACCAGCCACGATGGCGGCCAGCGGCACCTCGAGCGCCAGCGCAATCGACGCGGCGGCAAGGGCATTGGCAATGTTGTGCCGACCGGCCAGCGGCAGCAGAACTTCGGCATCGCCATGTGGCGTGCTGAGTACGAAGCGCGAACTGTCCACGCGCTGCTCAAGAATTTCGGCGCCGACGTCCGCCTTGTGGTCCAGCCCGAAACGCAACTGGCGGCGTGTACCCGCCAGCCCCGCGAAGAAGCTGGCGAAGGCGTCGTCTGCATTGATGATCGCGACGCCGTCGACCGGCAACGCCTGGTACAGCGCGCCCTTGGTTTCGGCGACGCCTTCCACGCTGCCCATCCGCTCAAGATGCGCGGGCGCAATGGTGTTGACGAGGCCGATATCGGGCCGCGCTATGGCAGCGAGGTAGGCGATATCGCCCGGCTTGCCCGCACCCATTTCCAGCACGGCGAACTGAGTGTCCTGCGGCATCGCCAGCAAGGTCAGCGGCAAACCCAGTTCGTTGTTGTAGTTGCCGGCGTTGACGTGAATGCGGCCATGATGCGACAGGATCGACGCCGTCAGCGTCTTCACCGTGGTCTTGCCGTTGGAGCCGGTGATGCCGATGACGCGCACGTTGCTCTGCGCGCGCACCGCGCTCGCCAGGTCACCCAGCGCCAGCTCGGTATCGTCCACCAAGACCTGCGGCAACGCCGAATCCACCTTGCGGGTGACCAGGGCAGCCACGGCGCCACGCGCCATGGCCTCGTCGAGGAAGTCGTGGCCGTCGACCCGCTCGCCCTTGATCGCGACGAACAGGTCACCCTGCTTCAGTTTGCGTGTATCGATAGCGACGCCGGTCACGTCCATATCGGCGCTGTTCGAGCGGCCGCGAGTCCACAGGGCGATGGCGCTCAAGCGCATCATGCGCGTGCCTCCAAGGCGTGGCGGGCCACGGCAAGATCGTCAAAGGGACGCTTGCCGGCGGCGCCTTCCTGATAGGTCTCATGACCCTTGCCGGCGATCAGCACCACATCGCCAGCCAGGGCGAGGGCGAGGGCCCGATCGATGGCAGCGGCGCGATCGCGCTCGACGGTCGCCACGCCTGGGCGACGAAGCCCGGCCACGATCTGCGCCACGATGACGTCGCCGTCTTCGCCGCGTGGGTTGTCGTCGGTGATGATGATCTGGTCGGCCAAGCGCTCCGCAATCGCGCCCATCTGCGGACGCTTGCCCGCATCGCGCTCGCCACCGCAGCCGAACACGCAGATCAGGCGACCGTCGCAATGCGCGCGGAGCGCGGTAAGGGCTTGTTCCAGCGCATCCGGCGTGTGCGCGTAATCCACCACGACCAGCGGCAGGTGAGCGACGCCACCGAGACGGTTCATGCGGCCGTTGATCGGCTGCAGGCCCTCGATGGCCGTGACTATGTGTTCGAACGATGCGCCCAGCGCCCCCAGGCACGCGACGACGGCCAACAGGTTGGCCACGTTGAAGCGGCCAAGCAGGCTGCTGCGGATGACCTGGGTTCCCCATGGCGTCCGCAGCTCGAAGGCGAGCCCTTCCGCTGATGTCGCGACATCAACGGCGCGAATGTCCGCGGCGGTGTCGCCTTCTGCACTCAAACGCAGGACGCGTACGCCAGACGGCAGACGGCCGGCGAGCGACCGGCCAAAGGCATCATCGATATTGATGGCGGCGGCTTTCAGCGACGGCCACGCGAACAGCTTGGCCTTGGCTTCGCCATAGGCTTCCATGCTGCCGTGGTAGTCCAGATGGTCACGCGTGAGATTGGTGAAAGCGGCCATCTCAAATGCCACTGCGGCGACGCGGCCCTGCTCCAGCGCGTGCGACGACACTTCCATCGCTACATGCGTGGCGCCTTCGTCGCGGAACGAAGCCAGCAGCCCCTGCACGCTGATCGCGTCCGGCGTGGTGCGCTCGCCTTCACTGATGCGGCCATGCAAGCCTGCCCCCAAGGTGCCGATGGTGGCTGCGCGATGACCAAGCTGCTCCAGCGCCTGGGCCAGCAATTGCACGGTGGAGGTCTTGCCATTGGTGCCGGTCACGCCGATCACGCGCAGCGATTCGGACGGATGCCCGAAGAAGCGTGAGGCGATCTCGCCGACCTTGCCGTGCAGGCCATCGACCCACAGCACGGGCACGTCCATCGGCAGCACGTCCGCGGCGGGCGCTTCGGCAAGCACGACGCGCGCACCGCGCGCCACCGCGCCCTGCGCAAACGTGATGCCGTGCTCGCGCGTGCCGCGCAGCGCGAAGAACGCGTCACCGGGACGTACCTGGCGCGAATCCAACGCGAGCCCTGAAACGACGATATCGCCGACACCCGGGGTTTCGGCGATATCGCGGAGAAGCTGGTCGAGGCGGGCAGTCATGGCGTGACCTCCTCAACGGGCGCGTCGTCCACGGGTTCCACCACGGGCTGCTTGTTGCCGGTCAAGCCATTCTGTCCCTGCAGCGGTCCCCCGACATACCAGCGGCCGATGTTGTCCGGCGGCACGTCCATGAGACGCAGCGCGCCATCCATGACCTTGGCGAATACGGGCCCCGACACCAGCGCGCCGTAGTAGCTGCCCTTCCTCGGGTTGTCGATCACCACCACCGCCGCCATGCGCGGATCGGAAGCCGGCACGATGCCGGCGAAGGCGGAGCTGTAGTTGTTCTTGGCGTAACCGCCAGCGACGGCCTTGTGGGCCGTACCCGTCTTGCCGGCCACGCCGTAGTTGGCGATCCACACGTACGGCGCCCCGGTGCCGCCCGGCTGCGTCACGGACACCATCATCTGTACCAGTTCGTTGGCGATCTTGGGGTCGATGATCTGCTTGGCTTCGTTGTCCGAGCCCTTCACGAACGTCGGCAAATGCATCACGCCGTTGTCGGCGATGGTGGCGTAGCCGTTGGCCAGCTGCAGCGGCGTCACGTTGAGACCGTAGCCATAGGCCAGAATGGCCTTTTCCAACATGCCCCAGCTCTTGCCCGGCTTGAGGTAACCCGCGGCCTCGCCTGGGAAGCCGCTGTTGGTGCTGGCACCAAAGCCGAAGCCGCGGTAGGTGTCGTACATCAGACCGGCATCCAGCGTAATCGCCACTTTGGCGGCGCCAATGTTGCTGGACTTGGCGAGAATGCCCGTAGGCGACAGCATGCCGTTGGCATGCGTGTCACGGATGTCGTGGGAGATATAGTAGAAGTGACCGTTACCTGTATCGATCAGCGGGCCATTCGGCGTGTACTTTCCGCTGGATAGCGCAGCGGCCAGGACGAACGGCTTGATGGTGGAACCTGGTTCCACCACGTCGGTCATCGCGCGGTTGCGGCGGCTCGACGGGTTGCTGCCGCGCAATGCGTTCGGGTTGTAGGTGGGCCAGTTCGCCATGGCCAGCACTTCGCCGGTGCGCACATCGATGATCACCATCGAGCCAGAGTCCGCGTCGGACTGTTCGATGGTGTTCTTCAACTCGTTGTAGGCCAGAAACTGAATGCGGCGGTCGATGCTCAACGTGATGTCGCGGCCCGGCTGCGGTGCACGAACCAGCTCCACGTCCTCGACGACATGCCCCATGCGATCGCGGATCACCCGCTTGGCGCCCGGTTTGCCGGCCAGCCAGTCGTCGAAGGCCAGCTCCAGACCTTCCTGGCCGTGATCGTCGATATTGGTGAAGCCAAGCACGTGCGCGGTTACCGGCCCCGATGGATAGAACCGGCGGAACTCGCGCTGGCTGTTGACGCCCGGCACGGCCAGGTCGATCACCGCCTGCGCCGCGTCCGGCGACATCTGGCGCTTCAGGTAGACAAACTCACGCTCCGAGCGCTGCATCAGGTACTGCTTGAGCGCCCCTTCATCCATGCCAATGGCCTTGGCGAGCGCGGGCAGCTTGTCTTCGCTTTCCAGCACTTGGGACGGATTCGCCCAGATCGATACCACCGGCGTGGAAACAGCCAGTGGTTCGCCATTGCGATCGAAGATGGTGCCGCGCGAGACGGCAATGGGCAGCTCGCGCAGGAAGCGCGCATCGCCCTGGTTCTGATAGAACTCCTTGCGCACTACCTGCAGGTCGAACGCACGCGCCACCAGCCCCAATGAGGCCAGCGAAAGCACCGCCACCACCAGGGTCATGCGACGACGGGTGCTGGGAGCCGCAGTGCGGCGGCGGGTAGGTTGTGCGGTGGTGCGCGGGCGCGGCTTCATTGGCGCACCAGCTGGATGTCTTGCGGCTTGGGATTGACCATGCCGAGCTTCTGCCGCGACTCGTCGTCGACGCGACGCGGCTCAGCCCAGGTGGCCTGCTCCAGCTCCAGCTTGCCGTATTCGATATTGAGATCGTCGCGCACGTTCTGCAGACGGGTCAGCTCGACAAACAGCACGCGGCTCTCATGACGCGTCCACACCACGGCAATGGCGGTGGAGAGCACCGCCGCGATGAGGATCAACATGAAGATGCCGCCGAGGACCTTCATTCGAGTTTCTCCGCCACGCGCAGCACCGCCGAACGGGAGCGCGGATTGACGGCCAACTCGGCATCGGAAGGAAACTGCGCCTTGCCCACGGCGGCCAGGCGGGCAGGCGCGGCCGCCACCGGCGGACCGCGACGGCTGCCCTGCACGCGACCGGAGTGGTCGCGGATGAACAGCTTGACCGCGCGATCCTCCAGCGAATGGAAGCTGATGACCGATAGGCGGCCGCCGACCTTGAGTAGCGACAAGGCCGCGATGAGCCCCTGGGCCAGCGCGTCAAGCTCGCCATTCACGTGGATACGCAGCGCCTGGAAGCTGCGCGTGGCCGGATGCTTGCCCGGCTCGCGGCGGCCCACCACGCGCTCGATCAGCGCGGCCAGTTGACCCGTGCGGGTGATCGGGGTCTCGACACGATCCTCGACGATGGCGCGCGCAATCTTGCGGCTGAAGCGCTCATCGCCAAAGGCCCACAGTACATCCGCAATCTCGCGGTCGCTGGCATGGGCCAGGAAATCCGCGGCGCTTTCGCCCTGGGTGGTGTCCATGCGCATATCGAGCGGCGCATCGGCCATGAAGCTGAAGCCGCGCGCGGCTTCGTCCAGCTGGGGCGAGGACACGCCGAGGTCGAGCAGGATGCCGTCCAGGCCGCCGGCGGTTTCGTTCCACTCGGCCATGCTGGAAAAATTGGCGTGACGGATCGACACGCGCGGGTCGGCCGCGAACTCGGCCTGCGCCGTGACGATGGCCTGGGGATCGCGATCCATCAGCAACAGACGACCGTCCGGGCCGAGACGCGACAGCACGGCCCGGGCGTGACCGCCCCGTCCGAAGGTGCCATCGAGATAACGCCCGCCTTCCCTCACGGCGAGTCCCTCCACTGCTTCACCCAGCATCACCGGGATGTGCCGCAATTCCTGCTCGGCCATGCCGCACTCCCGCTCCCGTTCATTCCACTGCGCCGCCACCGTTGCCGGTTACAGGCGCAGCTCCGCCATCTCGTTGGTGATCTCTTCTTCGCCGATGGTCTGGCGGATCTTGGCCAGGTGGGCCTGTTCGCTCCAAAGCTCGAACTTGTTGCCCATGCCCAGCAGAACCGCTTTCTTCTCGATGCCCGTGGTCGCGCGCTGACTGGTCGGCAGCAGGATGCGTGCAGCGCCATCCGGCTCGACCACGGTCGCGGCGCCCACCAGCTTCATCTGCATGTCGCGATGGGCGGCCTTGACCTTGGGCAGTGCATTTACCTGGTCGCGCACCTGCTCCCACTCCGCATACGGGAACAGCCACAGGCAGCCCGACTCGAAGGGGTTGTAGGTGATCACCAGACGATTGGCGCAGGCGTCGGCCACCAACTCGCGATACGCGGTCGGAATGGCCAGCCGGCCTTTGTCGTCAACAGTGATGGCGGTTTCACCCTGGAACACGACCGATAGACTCCACTAATTCCCACGATTTCACACAGGAACCCACGATAGTCTCGCCCCCTGAGACTGTCAAGGGAATTTCGCTTGTGAATCAATGAGAAAGGCGATGATCTGGCAGTAATTCCAGCCCTTTATGAGGAAACACTCAAAGGTGCTTGAAAGGGTAGGATTTTTTCAAAATGCGAGCCCGCTTTTCCGCAGGCCACACGACCCTCGGGAAGGGTCCGGCATGAATCGCCCGTTCATGCCCGCTACGCAGGCGTCATCGCCACGTCAGGATCGACATGGCGATGACGGCCGGTAGTGAATAGAGGCGGAGTCGGCCTGTAAGCCGGGTTCTGTACGTCTTGCGACGCGACAGTCATTCCTCTCGGCCAGACGTCGCCGTCTGGCTCCAGCAACCTACCCGGGAACAACGCGGGCCGCGTTATCGTTCCCCTATTCGGTCTTGCTCCAGGTGGGGTTTACCGTGCCATGCGGCGTTAGCCCCGCACGCGGTGCGCTCTTACCGCACCCTTTCACCCTTACCACGCACATCCGAAGATGCCGTTCGGCGGTCTGCTCTCTGTTGCACTGGCCGTCAGCTCGCGCTGCCCAGGCGTTACCTGGCACCTTGCCCTATGGAGCCCGGACTTTCCTCGATGCGCTTGCGCGCGACGCGACTGTCCGGCCGACTCCGCAAGGCATTCTAGTGGAAAGTGGCACTCAGCGCGCTTGAGAAACGAAAGCAGCTATGTAGGAACGCACCCTGTGCGCGAAGAGCCTACGTAGCGGTGATCCCCTGATCGCGCACTGGGTGCGCTCCTACAACAGCCTACGCTTCGTAGAGAAGCTTCCGCGGCGCACCCGTAATGGCCGCAGCAAGCTTCGCCGCCTTGGCCGGCGGCAGCTCCTCGCGCAGCAAGGCAAACACGCGACGGCCCTCTGCCTCACGCGCGTCCGTCTCTTCGCCACGGCCCGCCACCAACAGCACGCATTCGCCGCGTTGCTGGTTGGGGTCATTGGCCACGCGCGCAGCGAGCTGGCCCAGCGGCTCACCAATCACCGTTTCGAACAACTTGGTAAGTTCTCGCGCGAGCACGCCTTCGCGCACCTCGCCAAAGATATCGCGCATATCGGCAAGACTTTCGGCCACCCGATGCGACGACTCATAGAAGATAAGCGTCCGCGCATCGCCCGCAAGTTCCTGCAAGCGAGCGCGCCGAGCGGCCGACTTGGGGGGCAGGAAACCCTCGAAGACAAAGCGGTCGCTAGGCAAGCCTGCCACGGAAAGGCCGGCGATAGCGGCGCAAGGGCCAGGGACCGGCGCACAACGGATGCCGGCCGCATGCGCGGCGCGCACCAGCCGGAAGCCCGGGTCACTGATCAACGGCGTGCCCGCATCGGAGATCAGGGCGACCGACTCGCCACCCAGCAACCGCCGCACGATCGCATCGACCACCTCGCGCTCGTTGTGCTCATGCAGCGCCAGCAGCGGCGTGGCGATGTTGTAGTGCATTAGTAGGGGACGGCTGTGACGCGTGTCCTCCGCGGCGATAACCGCGACCGAGCGCAAGGTTTCGATGGCGCGCGCGGAAAAGTCGTCGCGATGACCTATCGGGGTGGCGACCACCCATAGCTGGCCGGGCTGAATCTGTGACATCTTGCTGCTTTCCTCC